>JAZOUN010000046.1:0-18543 GCA_045658165.1 Acutalibacteraceae bacterium | reverse complement strand
TGATTTCATTGTTTTAGTCTGTGCCATTCCATTGTGTTACACCGGAAGCGGATTTTCTTTATTGCAAACAGGACTATATCTGCTTGTACCATATATGCTGACTGTCAACATCAGCTTATGGATCATTCGACGCTTCCAAGGACAAGAAACGGTTTATGTATGTATGAGTGTTGCAGCATTGATTGGCGGAGCTAATGTCGGACTGCATTTTATCACAGATCTTATATACCAAAATGCCAACATTGTCTGGTGGTTTATTCTATTAGTTCTCCTGTTCGCAGGAATGGCGCATGAGATATATTTAGCAATAAAACAAACGGAGGAATATACATGGAACTTGTCATTGACAGACTAACAAAGCAATTTCAAAACAAAATCGCAGTGGACCGTATCAGCCTGCGTTTGCATAGTGGAGTTTTTGGCCTTTTAGGCACCAACGGTGCTGGGAAAACTACCCTTATGCGTATGCTCTGTGGGATCCTGCAGCCTACAGGCGGTACGATCGCTTTCGACGGTATGGACGTCCGTGAAGAAGGCTATCGTGCAGTATTAGGGTACCTGCCTCAGGATTTTGGCTATTATCCTGAATTTACTGCTATGGATTTTCTGTTGTATATGGCGGCATTGAAGGGGCTGCCCAAGAAGTCAGCGAAACGGCGAGCAAATGAACTTCTGGAATTGGTCGGTCTGCAAGACATGGGCCGCAAAAAGATTAAAACATTTTCGGGCGGTATGAAGCAGCGACTGGGGATCGCTCAAGCACTGCTGAACAACCCGAAGCTGCTGATCCTCGACGAACCCACCGCCGGATTGGACCCCAAAGAACGCGTGCGCTTCCGAAACCTTATCCAACAACTCGGTAAAGACAGCATCGTACTTCTGTCCACCCATATCGTTTCCGACATAGAGCATATTGCCGATGAGGTACTCATGATGAAAGATGGAACCTTGATTTATAACGGAACATGGGACGAACAAATGGGTGATTTAGAGAGATTCTATCTTGCACAATTCGAGGAGGGGAGCCATGAATAATCTGTTTACTCTATACGGCTATGAGCTTAAAAAGCTGATGCAGAAGAAGCTAGTTTGGATCGCTCTTTTTGTTTGTATGGCGGTCATTGCCTTTTCGATACTTTTTCCTTTAATGGGCAGTTATTCGGTAAACGGCACGTATGTAGGTACAAACTATGAAGAGCATCTAATCAATCAAGAATACCGCAAAGCACTTAGCGGCAAATCCATAGACCAAGCTCTACTGGAGGAAACCATTGCCGCCTACAAGGATTTGCCCATAGACACCAACTATGTTTTAACTGAAGAATACCAGACCTATGCCCGTCCGTACAGCGATATCTTCAATTTGATCAGGTCATGGACCGGTATGGACAAAGGAACCGCCCAGCAGTGGTCTCCTGATGAAGCTGCGTTATATGCTGCCATGAGAGAACGCTTTGAAGAATCGGCTGTTAAAAACTATCTGACTGAGGCTGAGATTTCATATTGGCAAAGTCATGCAGATAGTCTTGAAACTCCTGTTGTATATCAGTTCCACGAAGGATACGGATGCATCTTAGAAACCTTTCTCACCGTAGGCTTTATGATGCTGATTTATGTCGCTATCACCCTTTCAAGTAGCTTTCCCGATGAGCATACTCACCGAACTGATCAGCTTGTTTTATGCACCTCGAACGGTAAAAAACGGCTCTATTGGGTCAAGCTGCTTTCAGGAATCACAGTTGGCTGTGTGGGTGCATTGCTTATGGCATTGCTGACCTGGGTGCTGAGTCTGCGGGTATACGGTTCGGAGGGTTTTGATGCCGCAATACAGCTATTTTATACCGGCTACGCTGGCAATATCACTATAGGACAAGCATGTCTTGTTGCATACGGATGTCTGATTGTGACTGCGATTTTTATCAGCGTATTCGTCATGCTTTTGTCCGAGCTTTTTAGTAGCAGTATTGCCGCAATGTCAGTTACCACCGGCATGATCCTTGCAGGAATGATTATTCAGATACCGGCACAGTATCGCATATTGGGACAGTTATGGGATTATCTTCCTACCTGTTTTCTGTCCATGTGGAACACCTTTGATAGCCGTTTGATTTCTATGTTTGGAATGCACTTCACCTCATATCAAATCGTTCCTTTGATCTACGTTGTCGTCGCATCGCTGCTGGCATTCCTCGGAAGCCGTATCTATTGCCGCTGTCAGATCAGCGGAAGATAAACGCATACCTGTTATAACAAGCAGTTGCATCACAACCACCTGACACAATTCCGCAGGCGATTTTGCAACTTTTTCTGCAACAAAAATTTTGATAAATGAAATAATGGGTGGAAAAACAGGTTCAAAATTGCCGTTTAGGATAATATTTAGGGCATAAATAAGCCAAAGAAGAACCACGAAAATGAGTGGGAATGACACCCCACCCCTAAGAAATGGCTATATATAAGGGTTTCTTGACATAACAGACCCTTATTGACTACCAATTGACTACAGTATCTTAAAATCAGGAGTTTTTTTAAGTAAAATTCCTGATTTTTTTTATATATTTTTTTATAAAAATATATATTTAAAAAATATTTATTATTTAATATATTATTTATTGTATTGTTGCCTTTTAAGTGATAAAATAGAATTATTAACAACAAAAGGGTTGAATTTCAATGAAAAGCATACTTTCAGAAAAAATTAATATATACGGCAGAGAGTCCGCAAACCGTATTCTCTTTCAGCCTATGGAAGGTTGTGACGGAACTTCAGACGGTGCAGTGGGTGAGCTTACTGCACGCAGATATCTTCGTTTTGCAGAAGGCGGTCCGGGTGTAATCTGGTTTGAAGCCACTGCAGTCTGTAACGAAGGCAGAGCTAATCCCCGTCAGCTTTACATAAACGAAAAAACTCTAAGCAGTTTCAGAACAGTTGTCGGTGAAATCAAAAAACGTTCAATGGAGCTTAACGGTTTTGAGCCTGTTATTATAGTTCAGCTCACTCACAGCGGAAGATACAGTAAACCAAACGGCACTCCTGCGCCTATAGTTGCCTACCGTAACGAAGTGTGGGAAAAGGGTAAGGAAGATCAGCCTTTCACAGTTGCTACGGATGAATATCTTGATACAATTCCGTCATTGTATTCGGCTGCTGCAAAACTTGCAGTTGAAGCAGGTTTTGACGGTATTGATGTAAAATGCTGTCACGGGTATCTTTTTAATGAGTTCCTCAGCGCCTATAACAGAGAGGGAAAATACGGCGGATCTTTTGAAAACAGAACAAGACTCTATTTCGATTGTATCGATGCGGTAAAAGAGGCTGTGGGAGACAATATTTTTGTTACAACAAGACTCAACAGCTGTGACTGTTTCCCCTACGGCTACGGTTTCGGTGTAAACAGTCTTGGTGAGATTGATCTTGCAGAAACAAAAATGATTATTTCATCTCTTCGTGAAAAGGGAATTGAATTTATAAATCTTACAATAGGCAATCCCTATCTTATACCCCATATAAACCGTCCCTATGTTGCAAAATCTCCCGAAGACGGTAACATCGGCATGAAAAGAATATACGATGTCACAAAAGAAATCACATCTTCATTCCCCGATATGACTTTTGCGGTGTCTGCACTTACTTTTGAGGGTGAAAATTCTGTTGCATATGCAGAAAAACTGCTTGAAAAGGGCGTCGGTGATTTTGCAGGTTTCGGCAGAATGACATTTGCTTACCCCGATTTTTATAAAGATTATCTTGAAAAAGGTGCGCTCGATAAAAACAAGGTGTGTATCAAGTGTGCAAAATGTACAGAACTTATGAGGGCAGGTACTGTTGCAGGCTGTGTAATCAGAGACAGCGAGGCATATATGCCTTATTACAATAAATACGTTCTTAAAAAATAAGGAGAGTAACTATGGTTGCGGTTGTTACGGGCGGCAGCAGAGGAATAGGTAAAGGAATTGCTCAGGCGCTGCTGAAAAAAGATTTTACGGTAATTATTACTGCAAGAAGCAGAAATGATGAAGTTGAACAGCTCGAAAAAGAATTTAACGGAAAACTTATTTTTGTCTCCTGCGATATTTCCTGCGAAGAAGACAGAAAAAGCCTTGCCGCTTTTGTAAAAGAGAATTTCGGCAGACTTGACCTTCTTGTTAACAACGCAGGTGTTGCGCCCAGAGAGAGAAAAGACATCCTCGAAATCACTCCCGATGATTTCGATTATCTTACCGATATAAATTTAAAGGGTACATTTTTCCTCACTCAGGAAATGGTTCCTTTGCTTATTGAAAACGAAAAATCAAGAATTGTGAACATTTCTTCAATGTCAGCTTATACGGCTTCTGTCAACAGAGGTGAATACTGCATTTCAAAAGCAGGAATTTCAATGATAACCAAGCTTTTTGCCGCAAGACTTGCCGAATACGGTGTAAGTGTTATTGAAATAAGACCGGGCATTATTGAAACTGACATGACAAGCAAGGTTAAGGAAAAATATGAAAAACTCATCGCAGAGGGAATAACTCCCGTCAGCAGAATGGGTAAACCCGAAGACATTGCAAAATGTGTTGTTTCGGTTGCAGAGGGTAATTTTGACTTCTGTACCGGTACTGTTATAGACTGCGACGGCGGTTTCAATGTGAGGCGCTTATGAGAAAAATATATAAAGCGCTTGTTATAGGAAGCGGTGCTGCGGCTTACGGTGTTGCCGACAGACTTTTCAAAGAGGGCGTAAAAGATATTGCCGTTGTTACAGAAAACAGACTTTACGGCACTTCTCGCAATACGGGCAGCGACAAGCAGACTTATTACAAAATTTCAATGGACGGTTTTACTGCAGACAGTCCCTATAAAATGGCATCAGATATGTTTTCGGGCGGCTCCTGCGACGGTGAAAAGATGTATCTTGAGGCTGTCAACAGTCAGCAGTGTTTTCTTCGTCTTTGTGAATACGGAGTAAAGTTTCCGAGAGATTCCTACGGCGGATATCCCGGTTATAAAACAGACCACGATGACACGGTAAGAGCAACATCCGTAGGACCTCTTACTTCAAAAATGATGACTGAAAAGCTCGAGAGAGAAGTTCTTGAAAAAAACAAAACTCCTGTTTTTGATAATAAACTTGTTATCGGTATTCTTGTAAATGACACAGGAGCTTACGGTGTAAAAGTTCTTGACACAAAAACAGAAAAAACAGAAAAAATATTTGCAGAAAACGTAATATGCGCCACAGGTGCTCCTGCATGTATATATGAAGATTCGGTTTATCCCGAATCTCAGCACGGAATGACAGGTGTGCTTATTTCTGCCGGTGTGAGAATGTGCAATTTCACCCAGTGGCAGTACGGAATGGCATCTGTGGATTTCAGATGGAATGTTTCGGGCAGTTTCATGCAGGTTATTCCCCGTTTTATCAGTACGGACGATGAGGGTAATGAGTACGAATTTCTGTCTGACTATTTTTCAGACCTGAACGAAGCTTACAGCTGTGTTTTTCTCAAAGGTTATCAGTGGCCTTTTTCCTATGCAAGGGCAAATGCAAGTTCACGCATAGATTCTGCCGTGCATTCCGAAATGCTCAGGGGCAGAAAGGTTTTTCTTGATTACAGAAAGAATCCGTCAGGGTTCTGTTTTGAAAAACTCAGTGAAGAAGCAAAGGACTATATAGCTTCAACGGGATGTATGGCAGATACACCTTTTGAAAGACTTAAAAAACTCAACAGTAAAGCTATAGACGTTTATCTTCGTCAGAATATAAATCCCGAAAAGGAAATGATCCGTATTGCCGTGTGTGCACAGCATAACAATGGCGGTGTTTATACCGACAATAATTTTGAAACAGATATAAAAGGACTTTATGTTATCGGTGAGGCGGCAGGAACATTCGGTCTTGCAAGACCGGGCGGTTCAGCTCTCAATGACACTCAGGTTTCGGGTTTTGTGTGTGCAAAACATATATCAGAAAAAAACAATGTTGTTTCCGATAACAATATTTTTGATATGTCAGATGATACGGATGAAATCGGTTTTGAAAAAGACCCGTCGGTGAATTATGATATTTTCAGAAAGAAAATGAGCAGTGTTGCATCTTTTAAAAGAGATTACGAGGGGTGTATGAAACTTCTTGATGAAGTGAAGAGTGTACTTTCTTCTTATCCGAATAAACACCGCAGTCTTCGTGAATATTACCTTGATAAGGATATGCTCATAAGTATGCAGGCTCTTCTTGAGGCAATTGTTTCAGAATGCCCCGATACGGGCAGCCGCGGCGGAGCTGTTTTTGTAAAAGATGGAAAAACAGTTGAAGAAAATCTTTATTACAGAGATTATCTTACCGTTACCTGCGACGGTGACAGGGAATATGTAAAAGTATCTCCCGTTCCGCATGAAAAAAAGCCCTTTGAATATTACTTGAGTCAGCTTGATGAAAATAATATGTAAGGAGATACAGAAATGACCGGAAAACGAAAAATAGATATCAAACGTGCAACCAACAGAGAAATCCTTGCCTTTTCGCTTTTACCTCTCGGATTTTTCTTTATTGATTGTACTGTGTATACAGTAATCAACTTTTACATGACCGATGTTCTTAAACTGAGCATGGGACTTGTTTCTATCGTACTTCTCGGTACAAAGGTATGGGATGCTGTCAACGACCCGATTATGGGACAGATTGTTGAAAGAACACGAACAAAATGGGGTAAATGCAGACCTTATCTTCTCTGGGTGTCTTTCCCCTTTTCAATTACAACAGCACTTCTTTTCCTGCCTGTAAAATTCCCCGAAAGCTGGAATATTATAACTAAAGACGGCACAAATCTCGGTAATGCGGGTAATTTTATTTATATGCTTATTATGTACATGGTTTTCATCACTGCATATACAGCAATGGAAATTCCCCGAAACAGCCTTACTCCTCTTGTTTTTCCGCAGAAAGATATAAGAGTCAAAGCCGTTTCAATTTCAAGCACCGTAGGTTCACTCGGTACTATTCTTCCCTCTGTTCTTATCTGGACAATGGCAGGTCTTCTCGGTAACGGTAAAAAAGACATGTCTGACATGGGATATTTCTGGGCAGCAGCCATTTTTGCATTGATGGGTGCAGCTATTATGACCGGTTCATTCTTCGGCATAAAAGAGAAAGTATATATTCCTCCCAAAAAGGAAAAGTCATCAAAGAATATCAAAATCATATTCAGAGATAAAAGAATTGTAATGCTTCTTATTGCCGCATTCTTCAACGGAATTATCAATATCGGTGCGATTTTCCTTTCATACTTTGCAAGATGGAATTGTATCGGTATTCTCCCCATGGATAAAATCAATCTTTTTATTGAGGGTATTGTGGGTAAGAACCCCAATATTGACGCAGTTGCAATTCTTCCCACTCTTCTTTCCGTAATGAGCGGTGCATCATATATGCTTTCAATGCTTGTTGTTCCTCCTCTTCTTAAAAAGATGTCAAAGAAACAGCTCTGGATATGGATGTCCGTTCTCGGAGCCGCTGCAAATATAATCGTTTACATAATCGGTATTTATGTTGTACCCTACAACACAATTCCCGGCTTTATTCTTTATGCTGTTCTTCGTTTCTTTACCAATTTCCCCGTCGGTATGAGTACAGTTCTGCTCGTTTCAATTATTGCCGACGTAACAGACAGTGTTGAAATGGAAAAGGGCGACAGACTTGAAGCAACCGTTTATTCATTCAAAGGTCTGCTTTTCAAAATCTCAGCAGCAGTTTTCAATGTCGTTGTGCTTCAGGTTATAGATTTCCTCGGTTACAATGCTGAAAAAATGGAAGTTATCACTCAGAATGTTACAAAACCGCTTATTACATCAACAATGCAGGCAAGTATAATCGACGGTGTCAACTATACAACACTTCTTAACGGTATATTCTTCATGCTCACTGCAGTAGGTGCAATCGGTCTTATTCTTCAGGCAATTCCCATGCTGTTCTTCAGGTTTGATGAGGATGAAATGGATGCAAAGCTTCAGCAGTACCGAAAAGAAAAAGAGCTTCAGCAGGAAGCCGCAGTTTCAGAGGTGTAATAATGAACAATCTGAATCTTGGTCTGTGCAGTGTAACATTCAGAAAAAAGAGTGCCGCACAGGTAATTGAAATTGCAAAAAAAGCAGGAATCCGCTATATTGAATGGGGCGGAGATGTTCACGTTACAAACATTGAAGAAGCCCGTCTTGTCAGATCAGTCTGCGATAATGAAGGTATAAAAATCAGTTCTTACGGAAGTTATTTCAACTGCGCAGAGTATGATGAGCGCAAGTGGTCCGAAATCTGTCAGATAGCAGAAAAAATGGGTGCCGCTTCAATCAGAGTGTGGCTCGGCAGAAAAAACAGTGAAATAACAAGTGAGGCAGAGTACCGCAAACTTCTTGCAAACACAAGAAAAATGTGTGAGCTTGCTGCAAAGCATAACCTGATTGTATGCCCCGAATGTCACGACAATACATTCAACAATAATACAGATGCATTTCTTCGTATAGCAAACGACCTGAATGTAAAAAATTTCAGAACATATTTCCAGTCAAGATATTTCAGAATGGAATATGACCTTGACAGAATTGACAGAACTTTTGATTATATAAAAGATGTTCATGTGTCTTACCGTGATCTCAGAAGAGAACAGCGTTTCAGAAAAAAAGACAGAAACTATCTTGATACACTTCTCAGAAAGCTTATGAGCAAAGGCTTTGACGGGATTGTTATGGTGGAATTTGTATCGGGAGACAGTGAAAGAGTGTTGCTGAAGGATACGCAAAAACTTAAAAGTTATTGAGGTAGATAAAAATGAAAATAGCTTTGTTCGGTAAAAATAAGGCAAAATTCAATCTTGTGTTTGCCGATGATGTAATGAAAAAACTCAAAGAATACGGTGAGGTTTCTTCTGAACTCATAACTCAGGAAAATATTGAAAAACATAAGGATTTTCTTGCGGGATGTGAAGTTGCATTTGCCACATGGGGAATGCCCTGTTTCAGTGAAGATGAAATCAGAAAATACATGCCGGAGCTTAAAATTGTGTTTTATGCGGCAGGTACCGTACAGTATTTTGCAAAGCCGTTTCTTGCAAACGGTGTGCGTGTTTTCAGTGCATTTGCCGCAAATGCCGTACCTGTTGCCGAATACACTGTTTCGCAGATTGTTCTTGCCGCAAAAGGTTTTTATCAGGGTGCAAAAAGATACAGACTTGCTTTTCCCGCTGCAGTTCATCACACACAGAAAATCAGCGGTAATTTCGGCATAAAAGTCGGTCTTGCAGGTCTCGGATGTATCGGTTCCATGGTTGCCGAAAGACTTAAGGATTACGATGTGGAAGTTCTTGCATTTGATCCTTTCTGCAGTGAAGAAAAAGCCGCAAAGCTCGGTGTCACACTCGTAAGTCTTGAAACTCTTTTTAAAGAATGCGATATCGTGAGCAATCATCTTGCAAACAAGAAAGAGCTTAAAAATGTTTTTACTTATAAGCATTTTTCCTCAATGAAAAAATATTCAACATTTATCAATACCGGCAGAGGCGATCAGGTCAATGAATGGGCACTGCTTGCAAGTCTTTTGCTTCACCCCTCAAGAACGGCAGTGCTCGATGTGCTTAAAAAAGAATATATTCCTTACATCAACCCGTTGTTCTGGTGTCCAAATGCCGTAATAACTCCCCATATTGCAGGCAGTATGGGTAATGAAACACAGCGTATGGCTTATTATATGATCGAACAGCTTGATAACTGGCTGGCAGACAGAGAAACACAGTACGAAGTAACAGCAGAAATGCTTTCCACAATGGCATAAATCTTTTAAAGGGAGAATACCGCAATGAATTTTAATAAAGCACTTGAAATTTATAAATCAGAACCCACTAAAGAAAAACTTTATGAGGTTGCAGCCCTTCTTCTGAAAGAGATGACAGTAAATGAGAAGACCCGTCTGCTCAGAGGTCATGCAATGGGCGTTACGGTAAAAAATCTTTTCACAAAGGGAAGAGTGTATAACGCAGAAGCATATCCTGCAGGCGGATGCAAGCGTCTCGGTATTCCTCCTGTAATGTTTACGGACGGACCGAGAGGAATTGTTATGAAAGAATGTACCTGTTTCCCCGTTTCAATGCTCCGCGGTGCAACTTTTGATGACGAACTTGAATACCGTATCGGTGAAGTCTTTGCAAAGGAAGCTTCCGCACTCGATGCAAACCTTTTTGCAGGTGTGTGTATAAATCTTCTTCGTAATCCCATGTGGGGAAGAGCACAGGAGACATACGGTGAAGATCCGTATCTTCTCGGCAGAATGGGCGTTGCACTTACAAAGGCAATGCAGGATAACGGTATTATTGCATGTCCCAAACATTATGCGCTCAACAGTATTGAAGATCTTCGTTTCAGCGTGAATGCAATTGCAGACGAAAGAACTCTTCATGAAGTGTATCTGCCTCATTTCAAAAAGTGTATTGATGCAGGTGCAATGTCAATTATGGGTGCTTACAATAAAGTAAACGGTACTTACGCATGTGAAAACAAAAAACTGCTTACAGATATTCTTCATGAAAAATGGGGATTTGACGGTTTTTCTCTTTCAGACTTCTTTTACGGTATTTACGACGGTGCAAGAAGCCTTAAGGCAGGTATGGATATGGAAATGCCTTACACTTTCCGTTATTCAACGCTGTATCTCAGCCTTAAAAAAGGTGATATTTCCGAAAAAGATATCGACACCGCTGCCGCAAGAATTTTAAGAGCACTTATTTCAACTCTGCCCAAATATAAAAAGCAGGACAAGTCTGTTATTCTTTCTGCAGAACATGTTGCACTTGCAAGAGAGACTGCAACAAAGGGTATGGTTCTTCTTAAAAATGAAAATAAAATTCTCCCCGTTGCAAAGGGAAATAAAATTGCCGTTGTGGGCAGATATGCAGACAAACGCAATACAGGCGACCACGGAAGCAGTAATGTTTTCAGTCCCTATGCGGTCACACCCTATCAGGGTATGAAAAAACGTTACGGTGAAGAAAATGTTGTTCTTTATAACGGCTGTGATCCCGAAGAAGCAAAAAAAGCTGTTGCAGATTGCGGATATATCCTTGTTACAGTGGGCAGTGACTGGCTTCAGGAGGGTGAATTCCTTGTAAATCTCGGCAATGTGAAGAAAAAGCCCAAGGGTTCGGGCGGTGACAGAGCTGATCTGAGAATTCCCGAAGAGGATGTTGCTCTCATCAAAGCTCTTGCTGGGCAGAATAAAAAACTTATTGTAAACATCATGGGCGGCAGTGCCTATGTTATAAAGGACTGGATTGACTGTGCCGATGCTGTTATAATGTCATTCTACAGCGGACTTGAGGGCGGAAACGCTCTTGCCGATATAATCAGCGGTGATGCAGTGCCGGGTGGTAAACTGCCCTTTACAATTGCAGAAAAAGCAGATGATTATCCCTCATTCCTGCATCTCGGGACAACAGATAAAAATATTGAATACGGTTATTATCACGGATATACTCTTTTTGATAAAAAGGGAATAAACGCACATTTCCCCTTCGGTTTCGGTCTTTCATATTCAGAGTTTGAGCTGTCTGATATTTCCTGCACAAAGGATGAAAAAACAATCAGAGTTTCTGTGAATGTTTCAAACAAGGGCAATTACGATGGTGACGAAGTTGTTCAGGTTTATGTGGGAAGCGACAATACCGAAAAAGACAGACCTGTAAAAGTGCTCAAGGGCTTTAAGCGTGTCAGTGTCGGTGCAGGAGAGTGCAAAACTGTTGAAGCCGATGTTGAAATTGATGATATCAGATTCTTCAATCCCGAAAATGATACATGGGAGCTTGATGAAAGCTACACAGTTTATGTTGGTACAGACAGCCGTAATGTAAACGAAGCAGGAAAAATAACTTTCTGATTCCGTGAGGTAGTACAATGAAAAAAAGTCCCTATTCTCCCGATGAATTTATGAATTCTCTTTACGGAAAATTCAGGGGAGAGCCGTACGCAGATGTTTCTTCCCGTGAAGAAGCACTGGCAGTCGGTGAAGATATAAAAAATAAGGCAAGAGAAATTTTTGCTGTTGAAAAACTCTCTTCCCTCAGCGGAAAAACCAAGCTTACCTGTGTGGGTAAAACTCTTGATTACCCCGAATATACACTTAAAAAGTATTCACTCGAAATAACAGACGGGCTCGATTCCCTTGTGTATATACTTGAGCCGAAAAATGTAACAGAAAAAACAAACGGCGTCGTTGCTCTCTGCGGTCACGGCTACGGAGTAAGACAGATACTCAATATATCAAAAAAAGGCAACAAAAAGTATTTTAATTATTTTGATAATTATCAGAACAACTTTGCGGTGGAACTTGTAAAAAGAGGCTGTACCGTTATCGCACCCGAACTTTTCGGTTTCGGTGAGGCAAGACTCAGCCATGACCTTATAAAACCTTTTTATATAAGTTCCTGCGATGAGCTTTCACATCATCTTCTGCCTTACGGACTCACCACAGCATCGCTGAGAGTTCTGCAGGCTCTTACCTGTGCAAAAGTCCTGCGTGAAACAGAAACTGTAGACAGCGAAAAGGTGTCTCTTATGGGCATATCGGGTGGCGGACTTACTGCGCTGTATGCATCAGTGCTTGATGACAGCATATACAAAACCGTTGTCTGCGGATATGTGAACACTTTCAAAGACAGCATTCTGTCAATGTGGCATTGCCCCGATAATTATATACCTCATATTCTTGAGGTTGGTGAAATTTATGATTTCGCATCGGCACTTGCCCCGAAAAAGCTGTTTATAGAATCGGGTGAAAAAGACAGACTTTTCCCCGTTTCCGCAAGTAAAACAGCGCATGAAAACATAAAAAGAATCTACTCTCTCGCAGGTGCATCGGAAAATCTTCAGATAGATCTTTTCCCCGGTAAACATGCTGTGTGCGGAAGAAAATCTTTTGACTGGCTTGCGGAATGAACAATGTACAATTTACAATGTACAATGAAACGATATTCCGTAGGGCGGCTTGCCCTCAACAAATTCCGATTTACAAAAAAACAAGGATGCAGAGCTTCTGCATCCTCATTTTTATTTTATCGGTTCAATTGTAATATCAATCACGGCTTCTTTTGTTTTTTCAAGTTTTACCGTGAGTTTGTTTATATCGCTGTACTCTTCGTCATATTCCCATTCTCCGCTGAGTCTTTCGGCTTTCATAACAGAGAATGTTCCGTCCCGGTGTGAAGTTGCTTTCATCTGTTTGCCATCGATTGTGAGAATTGCAGTTTTGCCGTCTTCTGATATTTCAATATCAGCCTTAGTGTGCATAAACCAGTAAATTTCACTTCTTATAAGGCATTTTACCGTGTCGGTTATTCTTAGTGATGAATAATTGTCATAAAGCTCAAAATCTCTGTTTACTTTCACAGCACCGTTCATACGGTAAGCATCTGTCATGTCGAGTGTGGCAAATCCGCCGCCCTCTCTCGGTTCGTAGTGAATAAATTTGCTTTCCGCGAGAACATACTGATCTTCAAGTGTCATATCGGGATTTATAACAAGAGTGTTCTGTCCCTCGGCACGTTTTGAATAGTTTTTCCATCTGCCGCCTGCAGGAGTATTGAGGAAATAACCGGGAGCATCGTAGGGACCGGGTCCGAGTTCTTCTGCCCATCTTTCACCCATTGAATCAAAAACAAAAGTGCCTATATCAAGATCACCGTGATTTATGAAATTATAACCGCCTTTTATACCTGCAAATGAACCATTCACATCAAGATATTTGTTTCTCATAAGAACCATATCCTGACCTACGTCGGACCTGAGATATACACTCAGCGGTTCATCGGAAAAATCTGCACTTTCTTCGGTGTAACTTCTGTCGTACCAGAGAAGTGAAAGTGCATCTTCTCTGCCGCTGCCGTTTCTTTCTGTGTTTGCCGATGTGTCGGTAACAAAATCATCAGATACATCCCACATCTGATAACATGAAAGCAGGGGCGAATCATATTCGGATGCGTACCAATGAAGAGCAGGGGAGAAACACATTCTGTCCTTGTTGTCACCGAAGTTGAAAACGTCTGTTGTTGTGGTTATGTAAACGGGGAATTTGCCAAGCTCTTTGAAACCGCTTATTTCACTCATGCCGTAATCTGTGCCGAAAAAGTTTTTTGAAGTGGCAACAAAATAGACAACGGAATTCATACCTGACTGGCTGTAACCGGGACCTTCTGCATAAACTCCTTCAGGAGTGAAGTTTTCAAAGGCAATGGGCATATTTTTATAACACATTGCAAGAAACTCAGCGGCACTTTCCATGTCGTATGATGCGAATGTCATACATGCAATTCCGATTCCGCTGTAACAGATGCTGTTCCAGTTGTTTTTTGACCATGTGAACCAGTGATTGTCATTGAGCGCGGAATAAATTGCATAATTCCATACTTTTTCTTCAATAAGGTTTTTTGTATCGTCGTCAAGATAATCAAAAAACCAGTCATAACCTATTGAAACCGCAAGAGCCATTTCTGCAGATGCAAGAAAATGCGATGTGCACCAGTCATCATAACTGCAAACCTTTTCAAGTTCAATTTTTGCCCTTTCGGCATAGTTTTTGTCTCCTGTTATCTGCCATGCATAACCGAGAATAACCATTCGGTTTATAACTTCACGGGAAATGGGAAGAATACTGTCTTCTTCGTCAAGTACATACTCCAGGGGAGGATAATTTTCGGTATTGATAAGTGCATCTGCATTTTCAAGAACAAAATCGCTCAGTTTTTCTGTGTATTCTGAAAAATTTATTGAGTAGAATTCTTCCCTCGCAACTGCAAAATTATCTTTGTCTGCAAGAATGAAAGGATGACTATGCGTCTTGTTTTCTGCAAGTGCAGAGAGAATTGTATCCTCATCCGGGGCGTCATTGTTTCTGTCAAGACTTATGTAGTCAATACCTACTTTCACCATATCGGGTATTACGGCAAAATAAGGAATAATGTTTGTAATTCCCAGCACAATAACAAGAACAACGGAAATTATAATGCCTGAAAAAACTTTAATGCTTTTTTTCATTTTTTGCACCATCCTTTACTCATTTATAATAACATATCAGCCGCAGAAAAATCAACAAACCTCTGTTTTTTTCATTAAGTGAATTATATTGTTTTTTCTTGTTTTTTTTTGCTTTTTAATTTCCTTCGATTATCATATAATATAATAAATGAAGTTTATATTGCAAAGTGTCCTTTCTCTTGGTATAATTAAATAAATGTGTTTCGTTTAAGAAAATAAAAAGGAGTCGGGAATATGAAATTGCCATCGTACCCTATAGCTACCATAGATCCTCATTTCAGCATATGGTCAAAGGGTGAAACAATAAATTCAGCCGATACCAATCTCTGGTGCGGTACAAAAATGCGAATTGAAGGTAACGTTACTTTTGACGGAAAAAAATATATGTTCCTCGGTAAAGACAATGAAAAGAGTCTTACCCAGATTTCAGCCGATGTAACAGCATTCTCCTGCGTGTATACATTTGATGCAAAGGATTTTACTCTCAGCTTCAGAACATGGTCTCCCTTTTTGTTTGATGACTATTACATAATGTCTGCACCCTGCAGTTATTTTGATGTTGAAGTTGTTGCAAAAGATGAGAACGAACACAGTGTAAGTGTTGGTTTTACTGCATATGAAGAGCTTTGCAAGGGTAAAAGCAGATTCGGCAAAACGGTAAAAACAGTCGGTTCTGTCGCAGGCAGAAGTTTTTCAAAAATGGGGCTTGAAAATCAGAAACCCCTTAACGATTCGGGTGACAATTTTGCCGCAGACTGGGGTTTTGTTTATTTTTACGGCGGAGATTGCAGCGTAAATAGTGCCGGGATTCAGAGCTGTCATACAAGCAAAGTAAAGGGCAGTGCATCTTTCACAACAGTTATTGCATATGACGATGTTTACTCAATAAATTATTTCGGTGATTATCTCAAAGGTCTGTGGACAGAAAAATTCCACGGCATTGAAGATGCAATTCTTTATTGTTACGAAAATAAAGATGAACTTTTTGCCAAGGTATGCAAACAGGAGCAGATGATTGAAAATGATGCGGAAAGCTTCGGTGAAAATTATAAAAAGATTCTTTCTGCCGCAGTAAGACAGGTCTTTGCAGGGCATAAACTTGTAAAAGACAAAAACGGTGAACTTCTGTATCTTTCAAAGGAATGTCATTCAAACGGGTGTATAAATACCGTTGACGTGTCATATCCGGCAATGCCTATGTATCTTCTTTACGCACCGGAGCTTGTAAAGGCAATGCTTACGGGTATATTCTTCTTCGCAGGAAGCGATATCTGGAAATACCCCTTTGCTCCTCACGATATAGGCAGATATCCCTTCGCTTGCGGTCAGGTTTATTCGCTTAATCTTCACATGCACCTTGTTCCCCATAAAATAGGGTATCAGAATGTGTATAAATCAAAATCCAAAAAAGTATTTATGAAGAGATATCAGATGCCCGTTGAAGAGTGCGGAAATATGCTGATTCTTTCATACGCATACTATAAGGAAAGCGGAGATAAGGCATTTCTTGAGAGATATTTCGGTTTTCTTGAAACATGGGCAGATTATCTTGTTAAAAAAGGTGTTGTTCTTGATAATCAGCTTTGTACCGATGACTTTGCAGGTCACAGCACAAAGAACGTAAACCTTGCAATAAAAGGTATAATGGGTATTGCATGTTTCGGTGAAATCTGCAAAGAACTTGAAAAGAAAAATCAGTACAGCGCAAAGGCAAAAGAATATGCAGATGAGCTTTGCAGAGTCTGCGGTAACAAAACAGCATATCTTCCTTTCAGTATTGACAATAAAGATTCATGGAGTCTTAAATATAACCTGGTATGGGACAGAGTTTACGGTTTCGGTCTTTTCTCAGATGAAATCTATAAAGCAGAAACACTCCTGTACAGACAGAAACTCAACAAGTACGGTGTGCCTCTTGATTTCAGAAAAGATTTTACAAAAACAGACTGGATGCTCTGGGCGGCATGTCTTGATGAAACAATGGAGAATGTTGAACTTTTCTCAGAAAAAATTGTTGCTTATCTTGCAGATGCTCAGGATAAAACATGTTTCAGTGACTGGATTGAAACAAAAAAACCGAAGCAGAAAGGTTTTGACCATCGTACTGTTCAGGCAGGTCTCTGGATGCCCGTTCTTGCAAAAAAATACGGTAAATAAAATAAATGCAGGGAGAAAATTCTCTCTGCATTTATTTTTATTATTCTTTGCCGACTATTGCGTTCATGTACTCGGGATATAATGTTTTCAGTTCGTTTCTGTCAATTATTCCGAATGAACTTCCGTTGTCCCATACCATGCATGAGAAACCGAATTTTTCCGCAAGTTCAATATATGTTCTTGTGTTTTCTGCAAGATTTTCAATGTTGTCACGGTCGGTCCAGCCGAATTCACTCTTTACAACACCGTATCCTTTTTTTGTATAGCAGTCGAACATTTTTCTGAATGTTCTGTACAGCGAAGCCTTATCGCTTATGCTCCAGACTTTTTCATTGTCAGCAAATTCAGACTGATGTGCTGTGCCGAAATAATAATGGACGGAAACAATAACATGTTCATCTTCGGGAAGACGCAGTGCTGATATGTTTTCATCCAGACCGCTTGCTGCGTATGTAGGAATCATAACAAATCTTGTTTTGTTGTATCCCTCACCGTTGCGGATTGTCTCCAGTGCTGCAAAGTTGAGGTAATTTACAACTTCTCTCGATTCCTCATTGCCCTGCCATTCGTCTTCACTGCATTCAACTCTCGGCTCGTTCATTGTTTCAAAAATCAGATTTTCATCGTAATCTTTGAATCTGTCGCACAGCTGTGACCAAATTTTTGTAAGAATTTCTTTTGAAATTTCTTTGTTTTCTTCATTTGTAACAAGCCAGAAAGCATCATCGTGATGAACATTTATAATTACTTTCATGTCGTATTCAAGCACCCAGTCAACAACAGTATTTACTCTGTCGAGCCACAGACTGTCAATGGTGTAGTCAGGTGCATCACCGAGGTGCTGTGCCCATGTTACGGGGATTCTTACCGAATCAAATCCGCATTCTTTTACATATGCAATAAGTTCTTTTGTGGTTTCGGGGTTGCCCCACATTGTTTCTGTTTCGTTACCTGCTTTTTCGGCAGAATGCTTTTCGCAGGCGTCAAATGTATTGGCAAGATTCCATCCCCGTCCGAGCGAAGCCGCAAATTCAGTTGATTCTGTCGGCTCAAAGGATGGATAAAAAATTTCATCTTCAAACAAATACAATACCCCCAATGATAATATTGATAATATAAGTATTGCTGCCGTGATTTTTTTCAGCATTTCAATCACCCCAGTTTATTTTACAACAGAAACTGTCCGTCTTTCAAGAGATAAATTATTAAAATAAAATAAATCATTGCTATTTCCGATTTAAGGATTTATAATATAGCTGAAATTTTATTTAAGGATTTTTTGTTATGTATTCTCGTGTTTATGTGGAAATTACGAATATATGCAATATGAACTGTTC
>JAZOUN010000045.1:0-7497 GCA_045658165.1 Acutalibacteraceae bacterium | reverse complement strand
CGAAGAAACAAAGCGTGGCTGGGTACGTACAAAGACTCCCCTTATGGCAAAGAGCGATCTTTACAAGATTTCAGGCCATTGGGATCACTATAAAGACGGCATGTTCGTTATGGGTGACGAAGAAAAGGACGACGAAGTTTTTGCACTGCGTCCCATGACTTGTCCTTTCCAGTATCAGGCATATCTCAACAGAGCAAGATCATACCGTGATCTTCCCATGAGACTTGCAGAAACATCAACTCTTTTCAGAAACGAATCATCAGGCGAAATGCACGGTCTTATCCGTGTGCGTCAGTTTACAATTTCAGAAGGTCACCTTATGTGTCTTCCCGAACAGCTTGCTGACGAATTCAAGAGATGTCTTGACCTTTGCATCTTCATGCTCAAGACTCTCGGTCTTTACGATGACGTTTCATACCGCTTCTCACAGTGGGATCCCGCAGACACAGCAAAATACATCGGTACAACTGAACAGTGGGACGAAGCTCAGGGCATTATGAAAGAAATTCTTGATGATATCGGCATTGATTACAAAATAGGTATCGGTGAAGCTGCTTTCTACGGTCCCAAGCTCGACATTCAGATAAAGAACGTTTACGGCAAGGAAGATACACTCATCACAATCCAGATCGACCAGATGCTTGCTGAAAAGTTCGGTATGGAATACGTTGACCGTGACGGTTCAAAGAAGAATCCCTATATCATCCACAGAACATCAATCGGCTGCTACGAAAGAACACTCGCACTTCTTATTGAAAAGTATGCAGGTGCATTCCCCATGTGGCTTGCTCCTGAACAGATCAGATTCCTTCCCATTGCAGACAGACATCTCGACTACTGCTACGAAGTCAAGGCTAAGCTTGAAGCACTCGGTATGAGAGTTACTGTTGACGACAGAAGCGAAAAGACAGGTTACAAAATCCGCTCTGCACAGATGGAAAAAATCCCCTACATGCTTGTTGTCGGTGACAAGGAAGCAGAGGAAGGCACTCTTTCAGTCAGAAAGAGAGGCTTCGGTGACCAGGGTGCAATGACAGTTGATGAATTCATTGCAATGGCACAGAAGGATGTAGACGATAAGGTTATTTGGTAAACAATAATTTATCGAGGTACCCTCGATAAATTATTGAAAGAATAAAGAATAATGAATAATGAATAATGAATAATGTTGGAAGGGGCAAGCCCCTTAAACCCCATTATATAATAAAAGCCCGTAGGGCTTCCGATTTTATTATTTATTATTTCTTCTTTCTTCTTTATTATCGGCTTCGAGCCGATAAATTGTTGTTTATAAAAAGGAGATAGATTTTATGTCAGCAAAACTTAAATATGCAATCATCGGTATCGGTAACATGGGTTCATCCCATATAAAAATGTATACAGACGGCAAAATCAAAGAAATGGAGCTTGTTGCAGTCTGCGATGTAAAGCAGGACAGACTTGACTTTGCTCTCACTCAGGTTCCCGAAGTAAAGACTTTCACAAGCACAGATGAACTTCTTGACAGCGGCATGGTTGACGCAATCATCATCGCAACTCCCCATTATCTTCATCCCGTTCTTTCAAAGCAGGCTCTTGAAAAGGGTATCAACGTTCTTTGCGAAAAGCCAGCAGGTGTTTTCACAAAGGATGTACGTGAGCTCAACGAATATGTAAAAACTCAGGATAAGACATTTGCTCTTATGTATAACCAGAGAACAAACCACATTTTCCGCAAGGTAAAAGAACTTGTTGAAAGTGGCGTTTACGGTGAAATCAGAAGAACAAACTGGATCATCACAGACTGGTACCGTACACAGGGTTACTATAATTCAGGCGGATGGAGAGCAACATGGGACGGTGAAGGCGGCGGCGTTCTTATGAATCAGGCACCCCACAACCTTGACCTCTGGCAGTGGATCTGCGGTATGCCCTCAAAGATTACAGCTTTCTGTCATAACGGCAAATGGCACGACATCGAAGTTGAAGACGATGTAACAATCTATGCAGAATATCCCAACGGTGCAACAGGTGTGTTCATCACAACAACAGGCGACTGCCCCGGTGACAACAGACTTGAAATCACTCTCGACAAGGCAAGAATCATCTGTTCTGCAAGTGAACTTGAAGTTGTTGAACTTACAGAAAAACTTTCAGATTATACATATGCGGCAGAAGACGGCTTCAGCAAACTTGAAAGCAAGAAGGTTGAAATTGAAACTGACGGTATGAATGAACAGCATGTGGGTGTTACAAATGCTTTTGTAGCTCATATCCTTCGCGGCGAACCCCTCGTTGCCGAAGGTGTTGAAGGCATCAACGGTCTTACAATTTGTAATGCAGCATACCTTTCATCATGGCTCGGCAATGTGCCCGTTACACTTCCTCTTGACGAAGACCTCTACCTTGCAGAGCTTAATAAGAGAAGAGCAACTTCAAAAGCAAAATCAGATGTAAAAGAAGCTGTTCAGGCGGATATGTCATCAACATTCTGATAATATATTTTCTGCACAATAATGTGTAATATGTCCCGATATGCGTTGCATTATCGGGGCTTATTGTTTGTAGGTGAATTCGGAGACAGGTGTAATCAAACTGAACACTGTTTACTTAAATGGCTGTTTTTTTATGCAACATTTATAAAATATCAGGCATAATAATATAATATTGGTTCGTATATTTTACTTGCAAAATGTTTGCAAATGGTATAAAATATAATTTATATTTTTTAAGATATCTTTCCGGATGATTGCATCCGTTTGTTTGGAGGAAATTATGAATTACACACTTACAAAGGCAAAGGCCAAGGAGCTTATCGAGAATAAGCTTTCTCACTTTTTCGGTGTAACAACCGAAAATGCATCATACGAGCAGTACTACCGTGCTGTTGCAATGATTCTTTGTGAAATGATGGGTGAGGGCAGAGCCGATTTTACTGAAAGAGCCGATAAGGCAGGCACAAAGAGAGTTTATTACCTTTCAATGGAATTCCTTATGGGTAAATCTCTTCGCAACAACCTTTACAATCTTAATCTTCAGAAGACATTCACATCAGCACTCAAAGATTTTGGTGTAAATATAGAAAAACTTTACGACTGCGAACCTGATGCAGGTCTCGGTAACGGCGGTCTCGGCAGACTTGCTGCATGTTACCTTGACGGTCTTGCAACTCAGGAATATCCTTCAAGAGGTTACTCAATTCTTTACGAATACGGTATTTTCAAACAGAAGCTCATTGACGGCTGGCAGACAGAACTTCCCGATAACTGGCTTCCCGGCGGTGACGTATGGCTCATGCCCCGTGAAGAAAGCACAGTTGAAATCTGCTTCGAGGGCAGAGTTGAAGAAATCTGGGAAGATCATTATCATCATGTTGAACTCAAGGATTATACAGCAATTCAGGCTGTTCCTTATGATATGTTTGTTGCAGGTAAGGACGGTAAGGGTATAAGCGTACTGCGTCTCTGGTCTGCAAAGGCTCCCGGTCTTGACATGGCTCTCTTCAATCAGGGCGACTACATGCGTGCAATGGAAAAGAACGCAATGGCTGAGGTTATCAGTAAGGTTCTTTATCCTGCAGATAATCATCCCGAAGGAAAGAGTCTGCGTCTTCGTCAGCAGTACTTCTTTGTTTCTGCTTCAATTCAGGATATCATTCATCATCATCTCCGTCAGTACGGCACACTTGACAACCTCGGCGAAAAGGTTGCAATCCATGTAAATGATACACATCCCACACTTGCAATCCCCGAACTTATGAGAATTATGCTCGACGAATGCGGCTACGGTTGGGACGATGCATGGAATATCGTAACAAAGACAGTTGCTTACACAAATCATACAGTTATGAAAGAAGCTCTTGAATGCTGGAGTGTTGAACTCATGCAGAGACTTCTTCCCAGAGTTTACGAAATTATCAGAGAAATCGATAACCGTTTCAGAAGCTATGTATGGAACACAACATACGATGCTGATTATGTTGAAAGAACAGCAATCATTTCAAACGGTGTTGTCAGAATGGCTAACCTCTGCGTTGCAGGCTGTCACAGCGTAAACGGTGTTTCTGCACTTCATTCACAGATTCTCAAGGACACTGTTTTCAATGATTTCTACAGACTCACTCCCGACAAGTTCAAGAACGTAACAAACGGTATTGCTCACAGACGTTGGCTCTGTCAGGCAAACCCCGGTCTTACAGAATATCTTTCAAAGCTTATCGGCAATGATTTCATCCTTGAGGGTGCGGCTCTTGAAAAGCTCAGAGCTTACGCTGACGATGAAAAGGTTCTTGCTGACATTGAAAAAATCAAGTTTGAGAACAAAAAGCGTTTTGCTGCACACATCAAAAAGGTTCAGGGTATCGAACTTGATCCCAACTCAATTTTTGACGTTCAGGTAAAGAGACTTCACGAGGATAAGAGACAGCATCTCAATGCTCTCAACATTCTTGCAAAGTATCTTGAAATCAAAGAAAATCCCAAGGGCAATTATGTTCCTCACACATACATCTTCGGTGCAAAGGCAGCCCCCGGCTACTTTGTGGCAAAGAAGATTATCAGCTTCATCATCGCTCTTGCAGACATGATCAACAACGACCCCGATGTAAACAAGTTCATGAAGGTTGTTTATGTTGAGGATTACAACGTTACAATGGCAGAAATGCTTATGCCCGCAGCTGATATTTCAGAGCAGATTTCTCTTGCAGGTACAGAAGCTTCAGGTACAGGTAACATGAAGCTTATGATCAACGGTGCCGTAACACTCGGTACAATGGACGGTGCAAACGTTGAAATTTATGAATCCGTGGGTGAAGATAATATCATCATCTTCGGTATGAGCACACCCGAGGTTGAACAGCTCAAGAAATCAGGCTATAACCCCACAAATTACTACCACAACAATCAGGAGCTTCACAGAGCAATTGATTATATAAACAATCAGGGCATAAACGGTCAGTATTTCCCCGAAATCGGTGCAACAATCATCCACCACGATCCCTACATGGTTCTTGCAGACTTTGCTGACTACAGAAATGCTCAGAAGAGAGCAGAAGCTCTTTTCCTTGACAGAAAGAAATGGAATCAGATGTCACTTATGAACACTGCAGGTGCAGGTATCTTTGCTGCAGACCGTTCAATCAATGACTATGCAAGAGACATCTGGCACACAAATTCCGCAAAAGGTAAGAAATAATTTATGTTATTCGTTCCCTTTGATTCGAGAGATATAAAACACAAATCAAAATTCGGAAGCACAGCCGCAGGAGATCCCCTGTGGCTTTGTGTCTGTATGCCCAGAGAAATGATGTGTTCTGCGGTATATCTTGTTGCAGGTAAAGACGGTGAGGGTAAACAGTACATAAAGCTTGACTGGAAATCCACCGATAATATTACCGAATGGTGGGCGGCGGAATATGCTTTTCCGCAGCCGGGACTTTATTTTTATCATTTTGAATATGATACATCTTTCGGCAGGGGCAGAATATTTCTTCATTCAAACGGTAAAGGTCAGTTCTGCGATAACGGTAACGAATGGCAACAGACAGTTTATTCACCGGAATTCACAACTCCCGAAGAATTTCCCGGCGGTGTGATGTATCAGATTTTTCCCGACAGGTTTTTTGCATCGGGTACACCTAAAAAGAATGTTCCTGCAGACAGGGTAATGCACAATTCGTTTGATGAAGAACCCGAGTGGCAGGAAAATGAAATCCATCACCGCTGGAATGTTGACTTCTACGGCGGAGACCTTAAAGGTGTCGAAATGAAACTGCCGTATCTTCAGGAATTGGGTGTTACATGCATTTATCTTAATCCGATTTTTGAAGCACATTCAAATCACCGTTACGACACGGCTGATTATATGAAGATTGACCCGCTTTTGGGAGATTATGACGATTTTGTATCACTGTGCAAAGAGGCGGAAAAGTACGGTATGAAAATACTGCTTGACGGTGTTTTCAGTCATACCGGTGCAGACAGTATATATTTTAACATATATAACAGATATACAAATGACGGAGCTTATAACTCACAAAGTTCGGAATATTACAGCTGGTTCAACTTTAAAAAGTGGAATACCGAATATGATTCCTGGTGGGGTATAAACACTCTTCCCGAAACAAACGAAGAGGACGAAAACTTCTGCAGATTCATTGCAGGTGAAAACGGTGTTGTTGAGAAATGGCTTAAAGCGGGAGCTTACGGTTTCCGTCTTGATGTTGCAGACGAACTTCCCGACAGTTTTATTGTAAAGCTCCGTGATGCTGTGAAACGCACAAAACCTGACGGTCTGCTTCTCGGTGAAGTGTGGGAAGATGCAAGCAATAAAATAAGCCACGGCGGAAGAAGACAGTATTTTGCAGGCAGGGAACTTGATTCGGTTATGAATTACCCTTTCAGATCTGCAATAATCGATTTTATGAAAACTGCAAATGCCGAACGTTTTATGGACAGCGTGCTGACAATCTGCGAAAATTATCCTCCGCAGGTACTCTGCTGTCTGATGAATCATCTGGGTACGCACGATACTGAACGTATTTTCAGTGTTCTCGGCGGCCTTGACGGTGAAAACATCGGCAGATCAATACAAAGAAAACTGATGCTTACGGGAAAACAGAAAGAGTATTCCGAAAAGCTGCTCAGACAGGCTGTTGTGCTGCAGTATACTCTTCCCGGAGTGCCGAGTATATATTACGGTGACGAAATGCTCACCGAAGGACTGAAAGATCCTTTCAACAGAACATTTTTCCCGTGGAACAAGGAGAAATCTCAGCTCTGGTATGATATGAAATTCCTTGGTGAAATCAGAAAGAAATACAGCTGTCTGAAAAAAGGTGATTTTTATCCGGTTTCAGCGTCTATGGGCTGTGTTGCATACGTCAGGGCAGACGAAAAGGACAAGCTTCTTGTTATTGCAAACAACAATGAACATAAAATCACATATTATCTGCCCGAAGACTGGCATAATTCAAAATGTATAACAGGACAGCACATGACTTACTGCTCTGTTGAGATTGATGCGAATTCAGCAGTTATAATTGAAAGGTAAACAATAATTTAACGAGCCAATTAACAATGTATAATGTACAATTTACAATTATGCAGATGTTTCATCACAGGCGGTTGCAGCAAATCATTGTACATTGTACATTGTAAATTGTAAATTGTTCATTAGTTAAATTATTGTTTATTTCTTTGCTTTAATTAAACATTATTTTTCCGTTATTCGACAGAATGACCAAAATCAAAAAAGTGCTTGACATATTGACACGTATATGTTATAGTAACTATACCTCTTTTGAGGGCTGTTTTTTTTGTGCGCATTTTTTTAAGGTGACACACAGTCCGGAATTTAAGAGGGAGGCTACATTAATTATGGAGGTGCCGTTATGAGAGTTAAGGTTACTCTTGCTTGTACAGAATGCAAGCAGCGCAATTACAACACAATGAAGAACAAGAAGAACACACCCGACAGATTAGAGATGAACAAGTATTGCAGATTCTGCAAGAAGCATAC
>JAZOUN010000044.1:0-3891 GCA_045658165.1 Acutalibacteraceae bacterium | reverse complement strand
GCTGATTATGAAACAGGGGATGAAAACGGAGATGTTATGCCGCAGACACTTTGCAGTATCTGGACAGGAATTGAAAAAGAAAAATGCAACGAGCCCTGGAACAAATATGTTGAACAGGCTCACCGTGACGGAGTCCTGACTAATGAGGACAGACATATACCCGGCTTCTTTCACCGAAAAGACGGTTTGAGCGGCGGTAATATAGGTCACACATTCGGAATAAATCCGACAGATGAAAAATCACTTTCATCTGCTATGGTTGAGGGCAGAAAATCAATGCTTGAATTTGATAAATATTTCAAAACATATTTTACGGGATACGAAAATATGAAGCTTTGTTCAACTGCATCTTTGCTTGGAGTGCGTGAATCAAGAAGAATTGTTTGTGATTATATGCTTAATGTGAATGATTTCATATCAAGAGCTGTTTTTGAAGATGAAATCGGGCGTTATTGCTATCCTGTAGACATACATGTTATGAATACCGATAAGGAAGAATATGAGCGTTTCAGAGAAGAATATCAGCAAAAGCTCCGTTATAAGAAAGGCGAATCTTACGGCATACCTTACCGTAGTCTTATACCTGTTTCATTCAGAAATGTGCTTGTTGCCGGCAGATGCATCGGCACTGACAGGCAGATGCAGGCATCCGTAAGAGTTATGCCGGGATGTTTTATAACAGGTCAGGCGGCGGGCGCGGCAGCTTCTCTTGCTTGTGAAAAAGAAGATGTCAGAAAAATATCGGTAAAAAAACTGCAAGAAAATCTCGTAAAACTCGGTGCATATATTACAACTAATTAAACAAATGAATGATAAACAAAAAGTGCAATGGGATATGAAATCCTGTTGCACTTTTTTCAATTTTTAAAGGAGGTTTTCAATGAAACAAACAACACTTGAAGATTTATTCTACGGCAACATAAACCCTTGTGATATAAGCTTTATAAAGGGTTCTGAATACGGTAAATGCTTTGATAAAATAACAGAGCTATCAAAGTCGGTATGCAGTCAGATAACCGAAGAATACATAAAAAAGATAGATGAACTTGAAGCCCTTGCATTAAAAATGCTTTTTTATACTATCTATTTGTATGTCGTTATTATAATACTTGACATTTTATTGTAAATTTGTATAATTATAGAAGAAATTAATAAGGAGGTGAAATGAAAATGAAAAGGACTATGTACATTATATTCACTTCTATTCTTCTGTTGTTTTCTGTTACAATTTCGGCATCTGCCGAACAAGTTTCATCAACCAATGCAGGATTCAGCAATGTTCCTTTTTCAAACGGATATTACGGCTTTTGCATCGATGAAAAGCTGAAAGGTGCAGAAACGGGTGACAGTTTCATCTCTGCAGACAGTACTTCTGTTGCAAACAACAATAATGATGGTAGCGATGTTTCTCAAAAATTAAAGATCCTTTTTACAGAATGTTTTGAAGATATTTTTATTTCCGATGGCAATGGCAGATATGTTATTGACAGCTATAAGGCAGGCTCATCGGTTCAGAGTGCAATCTGGAATATAACAGACGGACATTATATTTGGGGAGAAAGCAAAAGCTTTGTCGATAGAGTCAACTCGTATAACGGACCTGACATTCCTGATGAAGGTTATTCAAAGGTTCTTGCAAACGGTGATGTTATTAAATTCTTCTTTGCTGTTGTTGAGCCTCAGAAAGAAGGACAGCAATCTTTCTTTGCTTACAAGATAACAGTCGGTCAGGATTCAACACACAGTCACGAATTCAGTAACAAATGGGAATCTGATGACGACAACCATTGGCACGAATGTGAATGTGATGAAAAGGCAGATGTTGAAAAGCACGACGGAACAATTGCTGATTGTAAAAATCCTTCAGTCTGTGAGGTTTGCGGTAAGACCCTCAGTGATGTAAATGCCGATAACCATACAGGTGAAACAGAAATCCGAAATGCAAAACCTGCAACCGAGTTTGAAGATGGCTATACAGGTGATATTCATTGCAAGGATTGCGGCGTGCTTCTCAAAAAAGGCGAAACAATTCCTGCAACACACAAGCATGAATTTAGTGACAAATGGGAATCTGATGACGACAACCATTGGCACGAATGTGAATGTGATGAAAAGGCAGATGTTGAAAAGCACACTGTTTCAAAGGGTTTCTGTATCGTTTGTGGTCAAAGCTTTAAAGATGATGGAGATCATTCTGATATCAGTTCCGATATCGATTTTGATTCAGGAAATAATAATGATAACGGTATCCATTCTGATTCCGCAACAGAAGCCGATAAGAATGATGATACGGAAATTCCGGATACCGGAAGCGATTCGCAAATCCTTTGCATTTATATTATCATATTGATGAGTGCTCTCGTTTTGACGCTGACTTTATATTTTAAGAAAAGAGAGCTGGCTGAATAACTTTTTTCTTAAATAAATAAAAAACCACATGTCGACGTCAAAAAATATTCACGTTCAGAAAGATGAAAATATCAATTTCTGACGACAAAATGAAAAATATGAGCAAGCGAAACCCTATGCATATCTACTGTTTTGGACTATGCAGAGTCCTCTTGGAAATCGTGTAACGGGCTATAACCTGTTTGAGGGTTCGAATCCCTTGCTCTCCGCCAGAACCCCATAGAAGTAATAATTTCTGTGGGGTTTTTTTATGCTTTCACACACAGCAAAGTATATCCGAAATCCGCTTTCGACGACGAAAAGACGACGACACACCGAGCATAAATATTCCTAAGGTCGTCAAGAATATCCGTTACCGTTGGCAGGTGATGTTTTAATAGTGGATTTTTTGATGTAGATATGATATAATTCAGTTCAATAAATAAGAATTGTGAGGGATTTCACATTGAATATAACTCAAACATTTTATGATAGTCTTGCATCACAATATGACAAACTTTTTCTTGATTGGCAATCCACCACCCACGAGCAGGCATTAATTCTTAATAGAATTTTTGAAGATATTGGATTTGATAAAACAGCACATATTCTTGATTGTGCTTGTGGTATTGGAACTCAAGCCATCGGGCTTGCTTCTCTTGGATATAATGTAACCGCTTCTGATATAAGTAACGGTGAAATTGCAGAAGCAAAAACAAGAGCGACAAATGCCAATGTTAAAATCCAATTTGAAAATGCAGATTTCTGTGACCTATCAAAAACTTTTGCGGAACAGTTTGATATTGTTATTGCTATGGATAATGCTTTGCCTCATATGCTTACAAGTACAGATTTAGAAAATGCAATTAATAGCATCATAAATCAAACAAAGGAGAATGGTGTTTTTGTCGGAAGCATCAGAGATTATGATGCACTCCTCAAAGATAAACCGCCTTACTCACCGCCATATATACATAAGACAAACAAAGGACAGCGAGTTTCGTTTCAAACTTGGGATTGGAATGATGACCATTACAGACTTACTCAATATATCATTGATGATAGTGACACTTTGCAAACGAGCAAGTTTGAATGTGAATACAGAGCGACTCGGAGAAAAGAATTGACTAATCTGTTCATTTCTAATGGTTGCAGTAGCGTTAAATGGTTGTTCCCTGATGAAACAGGTTTTTATCAACCTATTGTTGTAGCAAGAAAATAAGCTGTTCTTTTAATCTGAAACAATCAAGTGCAATGGGATATAAAATCCTGTTGCACTTTTTCTATTTTTAAAGGAGATTTTTAATGAAACAAACAACACTTGAAGATTTATACTAAATAATTCGCATAAATATCCCTATGGTCGCCAAGAATATCTGTCACCGTCGTCAAGACGATGTTTTTATAGTGGATTTTTTGATGTTGATGTGATATAATTCAGTTCGATAAATAAGAATTTGTTAACCGGGTAAACCGCACAAACTCTAATTACTTGTATGAATG
>JAZOUN010000043.1:0-7456 GCA_045658165.1 Acutalibacteraceae bacterium | reverse complement strand
TACACCGTCTTCTGTAAACTCAGCACCAAATGAGTGGGCAAGAGGGGCGATAACTTCCTGTTCTTCAAGAATTTCACCACAGATTACGCAGTATGAACCTGCTGTAAGACCTGCCACTGCACAGGTTTCTTCACGGGCTTCAAACTGTGAAGGCTGATGACCGTAATTGCCTGATGCTTTTTCTCTTGCAATTTCATCCATAACACCGTTGTATGTACCGACTGCTTCTCCGATAGCCTTTCCTAAAGCCTTCGTTGCTGTTACAGGTGAAGCAGCAAAACCGAAGTTATTGGGATCAAGTGTTCTGATTGTATAAACAGCTGATGCATACTTCTGCTTAAGTTCGGGGCAGAGGTCAGGATTATTCATTACTTTATTGTACTCATCTTCTGTTATTTCATTACGAAGAGCAATAATAGGTCTGAAATCAATAAGATATATAGGATTGTTCTTGGTAGCCACAGGAACAGAGAATGAGCCGGGGCTGTCAACATAGCCTTTCATACGCCAGATAAGGTCATATTTTTTATAGTATGAACCACCAAAGTCAAGATTAGCCTCGTCAACACGAAGTGTACTTGCATAGTACTGAATCTTTCTGGACTGGCTATTCTGATCATCGAGCCATGCAGAAGAGAACGAAGTTGACTGATTATGTCCTATTCGATGATTTTCACCATCAGGATTTTTTATCGTTTCATGATAATTAGTATCAGAATTCCAACCAACCCAAGGAGCCTGAAGTTTAAACTCCGGATTATCAGATTCGGAGCCACCGTTTGAAGGATAAACTGAAGAAAGATATGATTCTCTGTCTTTATGATTGATACGACCTGCTACTTCAACAGGTATCAATGCTGGATTTATACCGTCAATCAGCAAAACTGTCAATTTTGAATAATAGATACCAAAATGAACATTATTTGATGAATAGTATGTTGCAGCATAATCTATATAGTCGTCATGAGTAGGATTTGCAGATTCTCCAGTTCCCCACGGGTTTCCTGCTAAATGCTGTGAATATAAAACATTACTGAAATTAGTGTCTCTGAGAGGTTCCATCTGTGATGCATTTGAAGCGGAAAATGTAGGTACAACAGATGTAATACCTGTATAATTTTCTTTCTCAACCCAACCATTTTCCTCTTTAAAGTCATCGTTCATTGACTGTGCATCATAATATGACATGGAGCAGTCATAGATGCAAAGATTCTGGATTCTGCCCTTGAACAAGGGGTCAGCATCCCAACCTGAACGGCCGATTCTCATAGTAGCATTTGAACCGAGAGCCTTATACCAGGATTCGTCAAGTTTGACACCTGTGAAACGGTTTCTTGAAATAACAAGTTCACCGTCAACATAAACCATAACGTTACCTGTGGCATAACTGATGATATATTCGTGGAAACATTCATCATCTCGGTTTGCACGGTCTTTATCGTTAAGCCAGTCATTACCGCCATCTACAGGACCGTTGTAGTTACCAATGTAAGAACCGTTACCACCACCACCGGGAGAGAAGTGTGTATAATGCTCGACGCCTGTTCTTGAACCGAAGACATCGGCAATTTCATAGATACGGTCATTATTTTCATTATTGACAGATGCATTGGGCTGAAGCATCGCACTGAATGTGATTGTGAAACCGTCTTCGTAATTCAGCCCGTTTGTTTTCAGGAACAGTGAGTCAAAATCAACATCTGCCCAACCACCGTTTGTTGAATCAAACTGTGCATAGTAACCGATGGAGGGGTCGTCAACCATTGTGATGCCTGTTGCTGAAGCAAGGTTAGGCTGACCGTAAACAGCATTCCATTTTACATCAGATGTTGTGAAATACTTTGCAACAAGATGGTCATCAAGAACTTCTGTTTCGGGATATGAAGATGAAGTTATGTTATAGGAGTTATTAAGAAGTCTGTTGTATTCAGCCTCTGTGATTTTAACAACAGAGCCGTGACGGGGTGAAAGAGAGTTGATGTTATGACTGTTTACATCAGGATATGACCATGAAGTAAAGTCATAACCGTTTGACTTTGCAATGTGGAAATAAGCTTCTGCTTTACCTGTGTAATAGTTTGTATGCTCGAATTCGTCGACATACATCAGGAGGTTACCGTCATTATCAAAGAATGAGTTACAGCCTTCAAGAGAAACAGTATAGTTAGGGAAAACTGAGAAACCTGCATTACTCCACTTTGTGTCACCGGGGTTTCTGAAGGGACCTGTGGGTGTATCACCTACATAGTAATGAATAGTCTTGAGTGATGTGCCTGTTGCTGTTGAGCCCATTTCGTGACCGTTACATTCTGTCTTATAGAAAAGATAGTATTTACCATCACCGGGGTTATGGATAATATCAGCGTCGATAACACCGTAGCCATTGTCAACACCGTTACCTTTTCCGTTACCGAGGATATAGTCAAATTCATAATATGCATTGGGGTCCATAAGGTCTGTTGTTTTGAGGTAAACAATATCAAACCAGCTTGTTGCGTTACAAGCAAGTGTGAAGTAAACAACATATGCAGAACCGTCCCAGAGAACCTGAGGAGCCCATACTGCGGACATATTTCTTGTATCACCGATAAGATGTGCCATCTTGCTGACGTCGATAAATGTTTCATCGTACCAGTTTACAAGATCCTTTGAACGCCAGATAATAAATGACTGTGAGTTATTACTGTAATCACCGCCGCCGTCTGTAAAGTCAAGGTCGGTTGCAAGGATATAGTAATAGTTATCCTGTTCATTGTACCAGATATAAGGGTCACGGACGTTACCTACACCCTTTGACGGAATAATAACAGGTTCGTTGTTACGAAGCGCTGTGTAGTTATAACCGTCCTTGGAAACAGCAAGATGAATGGTCTGACCTTCTTTACTTGTACCTGTAAAGTAAGCAAACAGATAATGGTCTTTGAGTGTTGATGCCGCAGCATCAGCCATCACCTGTGCAGGCTCAAACCATACCCAGCAAGACAGTACCATAAGCACTGCCATTGCCATTGATAAAGCTCTTTTAAAAACGTTCTTTTTCATTGACATTTCATCTCCTAGTCAATTATTCTGAATTCACGAAGTTTTGTGAGAAACTGAGTTACATCGTTCTGAACGGTTTCACGGTCAGCCTCATATTCTTCGAGAAGTTTATTTACAATGTAATCTTCATTTTCTGCCTCGGGCAGAAGATTCCATATAAATGCACCTGTTTCGGTAAGGGGAAACAGACCTTTGAACATACTGCTTGTTTTACCGACGGGTACAAGCACATGATCACCTGCTATTTCACGATGAACCAACTCAAAATTAATTTTCATTATGTTCACCGTCCTTTCCGAATAGTTTTACATACTCATCTGCCATGGATTTTACCATTGAGCAGATATAATCCGGTTTACTGTTGAATCTGCCTGTTTCTGTATAGCACATTGCGGCACATACACTGCAGATAGGTTTGTAATAACAGCTCTGACATTCCTTGGGAAGTCTGATTTCTGCTGTCTTTGAACGAATCTGCTGCCAAGCATCTGCAAAACTGCTGCTGAGTAATGATACAGCGGGCTGTGTAAGCATTCCGCATGGCATCATTCTGCCGTCATATGTTACCCAGAAACTGCTCTTTCCTGCCCTGCAACGCATTCCGTCACCTTCGGCATCGGGATCGCACTCGGGAGGATGCAATGCCATGATTTCTTTTGCCTTTGACCTGAGTGATTCTTCACCATAAAGCAATTTCCGGCAGAAAATTGTATTTTTTGCGGCATCCTCGGGCGAAAGTCTTGCGTCATTGCCTCCGGTCTGCCCTTTTGACCTCAATGGTGGATACATATAAGAAGTATCTTTGATTATGAGGTTATTTTCGTTTGCTATGCGGTATATTTCCTGCGTATCTTCAATATTGTATCTGTTAAACACGCAATTGAGACGAACAGGGATACCCATAGCCTTAATACGTCTGATATTATTGATGACAGTACCGAATTTCTCTGTTTCGCAGAGAGATTGGTATGTTGCATCACTCGCGCCGTAAAGGGATATATTAACTCTTGCGGGCGGATACTCACTGAATAACTCAAAAATGCTGTCATTGAAGAGGCTTCCGTTGGTATTTATTGAAACCATAAAACCCATTTTCGAAAACTGAGTATAAAGCTCTTTAAAATCAGGTCTTAACAAAGGTTCTCCGCCTGTGATAAGAAGAAAGAGAAGTCCTTCTTTTTTTGCATTTTCTGCTATTTTGAGCCACTGTTCGGTGGTGAGTTCCTTATCTGATGATGTATCTGTGCAATGCACATAACACATTTTGCAGTTGAAATTACATTTTCTTGTAAGTTCGAAACTGCCTGAAACAGGAATTCCAAGCCTTGCACCTTTGGAATGCAGATAGGTTGATATCTTAGGTTCAACTTCTGCCATTATTCCACCTCCGCAGGAATAAGCTGAACAAACATCAGCTTACTTTCATTCTGTCTGAAGTGGTTTGCAGTAACCTGCTTGATTTCACCCGGAGCAAGTCCGTCTTTTACCGTTACACGGTAAGTCACACCGCTTGTAAAAGTATTATTTATGTAGTCTTTGTAATAAATTATTATATTTTCGGTTATCTCTGTTTCTGAGATGTTTTTTATGCTTATTATGCCGTTTGTTCCGTTGATAAGCAGAATATCTGAATATACAGACGGTTCTTCAAGGAAAAATACAAGATTCTGCAGGGATACTTTCGGAAACTCTTCAGCTATACTTCTGTAAGGAGAGTTATTGTCTTCGACAACTCTGCAATATTCACCCGGGGGTAATGTTGTAAGAGTGAATGAATAGTATGTACCGTCAGGAAAATCAATATACACCTGACCGTACTTGAGAGTTTTATCTGAATTGTTACAGATAATAAGTGCCAATGATTCAACGCTTTCACTATCGGTTGAATCTTCACTTATTTCTGCCCTGCAGGCACTAAGAACGCATATTCCCTGTTCCTGCGCCATATAATCGGTTTCACTGACGCTGACAACTTCATTTACACTATCAGCATTTTCAGTTGCGCGTTCAGATTCTGATTCTGCTGTTTTACATGCTGAAAATGTCAGCACAAGAAAACAAAGACAAAGAATCAACAGTTTTTTCATTATTTTCTACCAACAGAAAAATTATGACTTATATACATTGAAAGCTTCAAAGGGAACTTCGTAGCAGATCTGTTCACCGTCTGCAGGTGTCTGGCTGCATCCTGAGCCTGATGTAAAAATAGTCCATCCGCTTTCTTCATCAACAACAGGACATGAATATCTCACCGCCGGAGTATCAGCAATAAGTTCACAAGATGCAATGTTTTCTGAAAGTTCAAAGCTTTCAAACATTATTTCAGGTTTTGAATAGTGTTTCATTATATTATCTCCAATACATAAATAATATTATAAATATGCTATTATATCTTTAATATAATAAACCAAATCATATTATAAATCAACACTTTAACGCAAAAAAGTATCAATATTCAACATTTTCAGCAATAACCACAATCCGTAGTAGTTAATTGCAGTCAATTTGCTTAAAATTACAAAATTCTGCAGCCAGCGGAGACTTAACAAAGGACTCAATATCTGCATTTATACTAAGTCCCAGCCAGATTTTCATATAAACTGATGCAAATGACGACTTGGGAAGAATTATAACACCGGAATTTTCAAGAATTTTTGATGATTCATAGGTAATTCCTCCGCTGACATTAACAACAAACACGGGGATTCCCGAGGCTGATGCTCTTTTGCAGAAAGACAAAAATGATTCATCTGCTGTGTTGAGCGTACCTGAATGATACGGACGTAATATAACAGATTTATAATCAGCAAGGTTATAAGAAAAACTGTCACCCGGCATTGCAGTTACTGATAGAATTCCTGATTTTTTACTAAATGAAATTTTTTCTGTCCCGAGGCAAGGATAAATGTTGCATTCAGGATTTACAATTAAAGCACCGTTATAAACCGCATACGGCTGTTTATCTATACTGTAAATTTCATCAAAACACTCACAATGCGTTGTAACACGGGTTGCAAGATGAATACATGTATCTTCGTCTGCATTCCTGTAGCTTACAAAAACTCCCCTGCCCGCACCTGATTTTATAAATTCAACTGCACCGATGAAATTATCAAGTCCGTTTGCCCTTTCGTCTTCAAGAGGATAATTACTTGACACAAGAACAACGGGAGTAACATCTGTACCTAATGCGTATGCCAATGCTGATGCAGAATACTGCAAAGAATCTGTTCCGTGAGTGACAATTATTCCGTCATACCCCGAAATGTTTTCTCTGACACAGGATATCAGCTGATTAAGGTGTTCAGCTGAAAGATTCTCACTCAGAACAGTATAAGGAGACACTGTATCAAAATGAGTATTGTCACCTGTTTTTTCACGGTATTTATTTATAAGCAGATATTTCATATCATCTGACGGAGCAATCCAACCGTCAGAAACACTGCTTCCGATTGTGCCGCCTGTAAAAACTACAAGTATTTTCATAAAATCACCTGTTTTATTATATGCAAAATTTCGGGTAGCCGAAGACTACCCGAAACCGAATTACATTTTAACTACAATATTTACAAGCTTACCCTTTACGTAAAGCTCTTTTACAACCTGCTTACCGTCAATGATTTCCTTGACAGCGTCAACTTCCTTTGCAGCTGCGATAGCATCTTCATTGGAAATTTCAGTTGCAACATTGATTCTTGCCTTTATCTTACCGTTGACCTGAACTGCGATTTCAACAGTTGCATCAACACACTTTGCTTCGTCAAACTCAGGCCATGACTGATCTGTAACAGCACCGCCGAAATTCATCTTTTCCCACATTTCTTCTGTAACGTGAGGAGCAAAAGGATTGACAAGAAGAAGGAGTGTCTTGAGTTCTTCATTGTTTATAGAACCCTTTGCATAAATCTGGTTAAGAAGTGTCATAAGAGCAGCAATTGCTGTGTTGAACTTCATTGCTTCTATATCTTCTGAAACTTTCTTGATTGTCTTATGCATTGAGCTTGAAAGTTCTGCTGAATATGCGTCGCCGTCTGTTACGATTTCAAGAAGATTCCAGATTCTGTCAACGAATCTCTTACAGCCCTTAACGCTGTCTTCGCTCCAGGGAGCAGCCTGCTCATAGTCACCCATGAAGAGAACGTAAGTACGAAGAACGTCAGCACCCATTGAATCAACAACTTCGTTGGGGTCAATAACATTACCTCTTGACTTACTCATCTTTACACCGTCGGGACCGAGGATAAGTCCCTGAGCAGTTCTCTTTGCGTTAGGCTCTGCATAAGGAACTTCACCGAGGTCATAAAGGAATTTATACCAGAATCTTGAATAGATAAGATGTCTTGTAACGTGTTCCATACCGCCGTTATACCAGTCAACAGGCATCCAGTATTTAAGTTTATCGCTGTCTGCAAAA
>JAZOUN010000042.1:0-9397 GCA_045658165.1 Acutalibacteraceae bacterium | reverse complement strand
AACAAAAGCTATGTAAATAACAATAAGTAATGCTGTCATATTATCTCCGGTAAATAAAAAAGATTTTCCATATTTTATCACATAAAAAAGAAAATGTCCATAAAGAATGTGAATGATAACAAAAAACTCCTTGTGCAAACAAGGAGATCGGTTTATTCATCATTGTCATCGTCAAATGAATATTCATTCAGCTCATCAAAATCAAGGAATTCTGACAATGTCATATTGAATGCAATTGCAATTTTATGGAGTGTTTTTACTCTCGGATTTTTTGTGAGTCCTCTTACTATATTATCAAGAGTTGATTGCTTGACATCACTCATGGCAGCAAGTTTATTTATCGCAATACCTCTCTGTTTGCAGAGGGATCTGATACGCTTTACATATATATCACCGTATTCCATGATTTGCACCTCATTAATACAATTACCCATTTATGGGTTAATATTATGATAACTGCAAATTTGTGTGCTATTACCCGAATACGGGTTGACTTTTACAATATGTCTGTGATAAAATAATTTTACCCGATTTCGGGTAATTAAAATTGTATCTTTCATGACCGCTATACACACAATTGTACAGGTATGCTTCGTCCATACTTTTTCATGTATTATGATAGCGTGTCTGAAGATTGCCCACCGGATGACTTCGGCGGGCTTTTTTTATACGTATAAATCGTACAACTGTAGTAAAAAAAATAAGACCTTCCTTCGAAGGTCTTGTTGTTTATTTAGCTATTGCATCTGCAGGAGCATTTTCGGGAAGCCAGCCTGTAAAGCCTGTTTCAGGCATTGCATTTATAACTGCCATGTCTTCTGCTGAGAGTTCAAAATCAAAAATCTGTGCGTTTTCGATTATTCTTGCGGGAGTAACTGATTTTGTGAGGACATTAAGACCTGACTGCAGAACAAAACGAAGGCATATCTGAGCCACACTCTTGTTATATTTCTTTGCAATTTCAGCAAGTGTTTCGTTGCCGAGAACAGCTCCGCAGCCAAGGGGGCTGAATGCCTGAACAAGCATGCCTGCCTCTTTTGAATATTCTACTGTTTCAGGCTGTGTGTAACCGGGGTGGAATTCAATCTGGTTGACCATGGGCTTGATTTCACATCTTTCAACCAATGCATCGTAATGCTTTTTCTGGAAATTTGAAACACCTATTGCACGGATTTTTCCGTTTTTGTATGCTTCTTCAAAAGCTTTCCATGTATCTGCATTTATTTCTTTCCAATCGGGAGAAACCTTTTCAACGCAAGGCCAGTGTATAAGGTAAAGGTCAAGATAATCAAGACCTAAATTTTTCAGAGAAATGTCAATAGCTTCTGTTGCTTTTTCATATCCTCTCATAGTTATCCAGTGTTTTGTTGTAACGAAGATATCTTCTCTGCTGACGCCCGAAGCTTTTATGCCTTCGCCCACTGCTTTTTCATTTCCGTAAGCAAATGCTGTATCTATGTGGCGATAGCCTGCATTTATTGCTTCAATAACAGAATTTTTTGCAATTTCACCGTCAGGTGTAAGATATGTGCCGTAACCGACGCAGGGTACACGCACACCGTTGTAAAGTTCAAATGTATCTGTAAGTTTATTCATTATGTCAGCTCCTTTTCAATACATAAATTATATCATCAAAATGTTTTTTTAGCAATAGTCTACTTGGTAAATTGCATATTTTATCTGCAAAACTGTTGCCTTTTGTTTGAATGCAGTGGTATAATTGAAACAGAAAGAAGGTGAGCATTGTACTATGGGAATTATATTCAACATTCAGAAATTCTGCATACATGACGGAGACGGTATACGTACATGTGTGTTTCTTAAAGGCTGTCCGCTTCGTTGTATCTGGTGTCATAATCCCGAAAGTTATGAAAAGACTCCTGATCTTTCATTCGATAAACAGAAATGCTCATCCTGCGGCAGATGTATAAATGAATGCGATGCCCGTGTAATGGAAAACAATGTTTTGCAGCTTGATCGTGAAAAGTGTATAAAGTGCGGAAAATGTGAAGATATCTGCCTTAATGATGCCAATGAAATTATAGGCAGGGAAGTAACTGCAGCCGAAGTTGTGGCAGAAGTGCTCAAGGACAGAATGTTTTATGAAACATCGGGAGGCGGAGTTACCGTTACGGGAGGTGAACCGTCATATCAGCCCGATTTTACGCTTGATATTCTCCGTCTTGCAAAAGAAGAGGGTATTTCTCTTGCAATTGAGACATGCGGTATCGGTTCCCGTGATTTTTATGATAAAGCCGCTGAAATGGGAACAACATTTTTGTTTGATATAAAATGTATTGATTCTGAAAAACACCGGAAACTTACCGGAGCTGACAATAATCACATTATGTCGAATCTGCAGTATCTTATGGAATCGGGCGCAGATATAATTATAAGGTTGCCTCTGATTCCCGGCTGTAATGACAGTGACGACGATATTGCAAAGCTTTCCTCTTTCCTGAATGAAAAAAAAGGTATGTACAGATATGCGGAAATTATGCCTTATCATACTCTCGGCACTGGAAAAGCCGAAAAGACAGGCAAAAAAACTGCTTTTGTGCGTGAAAATGCAACTGACAAAGAAATATCACATTGGCGTACGCTGTTTGCTTATCACGGTACAGATGTAAGAGTATCAGAATAGAAGAGGTTGTTTATGACTGATTTAGTGAAAATTGATCCTTTCCTTTACGGATTTTTTACAGATGAAACACTTGAACAGGGCGAGAGAACAGGTCTTGCTCTTTTATATGCCGCAAAAAATATAAAAATCAGATTTTCTCAGCAGTTGCTTCCCGAAACTGATTTTACAACTCCGTACGGCAGTTCGTGGTATTCTCCCTCAGAAGGTTTGCGTTTTGATAATGATAACATTATGAAGATTGCCGATGATTTTCCCGAGCACCGAGAAACTCTTATCCGGTATATAAGTGAACTTGATATTTTAAGAAATAAGGCAAAAAGACTTTTTTCCGAAACATCAGAAGCTCTCAACCGTTCAGGTGCAGAATGGGGAGGCGGTTGGGGAGGTCATTCCAACCCCGATTACGGAAGAATTGTAAATCACGGTACAGATTACATCCGTGCAATAATTGAAGAAAACCGCAGTAAATATCCTGACGAAGCGTGGTTTTACCGTTCCTGTGAACATACTCTTGATGCAATAGACATTATAGGTGAAAGATACGGTGAACTTGCACTTGAACTCTCTGAAAAGTGTGAAAATAACGAAGACAGAGCACATCTTCTGCGCATGGCAGAAGCATTCAGGATTGTGCCTAAGAAACCTGCATATGATTTTACATCGGCTATGTGTTCATTTATGCTCATATTTGCCCTTGACGGCAGTGACTCACCCGGCAGATTCGATCAGTATATGTATCCTGCATATCTGAAAACAGAAAATAAAGCGGAAGTAACAGAACTTCTTGACAGACTCTGGGAGTATTTTTACATTCACCGTTCATGGAATCTCTGCATTTCGGGAAGTGATGAGAATCAGAATGATGAAAGCAATGAGCTTACATATGAAATTCTTGCCATGGTCAGAAAAAAAGGATATAACACCCCTAATCTCACATGCCGTGTTCACCGAAACACGCCCGACAGACTCTGGAATGATATTGCAGACACACTTGCAGTGGGAACGGGACTTCCTGCATTGTATAATGACGATGTGGTTTGTGCCGCACTTGAAAAAATCGGCATTCCTCCCGAAGACAGCCACGATTACTGCATGAACGGCTGTAATCAGATAGATATTTTCGGTAAAAGCCACATGGGGCTTGAAGACGGAGAAGTTGTTTTTACAAAATGTCTTGAATTTGCACTTCATAACGGCAAAGACGATATGACAGGAGAAACAGTTTCCGTTGAAACAGGAGATCCTTTGTCTTTTACCACTTACGAAAGATTTGAACGTGCATTTACCGATCAGCTTGAATATGTAACTTACAATTCATGCAGCAGTGCAAACGACTGGCAACATCTTCGTGCTGTATACGAACCGCATCCTCTGCGTTCTTGCCTTATTGCAGGGTGTCTTGAAAAGGGCAGGGATTACAGAAACGGCGGACCTGTTTACAATCACGGGCAGATTCTTGCAGAAGGTATTGCAGATACAGGTGACAGTCTTTATGCGGTAAAGAAGCTTGTTTTTGATGAAAAAAAATACACAATGGCAGAGCTGATTGACGCACTGAAAACAGACTTTGAAGGCTATGAACAGCTTCATCACGATTTCAGAAATTGTGAAAAGTTCGGCAACGACTCAGAAGAAGTTGACACAATAACTGCAAGAATTCTGAATAGATTTTTTACAGTTCTTAAACGAAACAACACTTACAGAGGCGGAATTTATACGGGCGGATGCAGTACATTCAACCGTGCCGCAGGTTACGGTATGCAGACAGCGGCTCTTCCCAACGGAAAACGAAAAGGTGAACCGCTTCTTGCAGACAGTATTGCCGCAACCCCCGGCCGTGATACAAACGGACCTACTGCACAGATAAAATCTGTTCTGAGATATAATCATACAGACGGATGCAGCGGATTTGTATTCCAGAATAAATTTGAAAAGAAAATGTTTTCATCTGAGAAAGGAAAGACTTCTTTCATTGCTCTTGCTAAGGCATATTTTGCAGGCGGAGGACAGCAGTACACAGTTTCCGTCGTTTCGCCCGAAGACCTGATTGAAGCAAAGAAACATCCTGAAAACTACCGTAATCTGATTGTTCGTGTAGGCGGTTACAGTGATTATTTTGTAAACCTGAATACAGAACTTCAGGACAATGTAATCGAAAGAACATTTATGAATATCTGATATAAGAAAAAGTCGGATGCCTCATCATCCGACTTTTTTATGAGTTACTTTGTAAAAGTAATATAGAGCATCTGTCCGCTTTCGATTTTATCGGGAAGTTCAATTTCAACCCATTCACAGTTTTCGTTTACCGTCATGCATTTATCCGCGGTGTACTCACCGGCATCGATTTTAAGTGTGCGGTCATATTTTTCTGAAATATTTGAAATAAGAAGTGTCTGACCGTCTTCACCTGTTGCTGCAACCGCATACAGGTCTGTGGGAAGGCTCTTATTCTTTATTTCAGCCTGATTGCCCAGCTCATACATCTGACCGAATGCCCAGAAACCGTAATATGCCGAAGAGGGGTTCATTTCACCTACAAACATACCTGCATGAACAGATTCGGGCCAGTAATTTGCACAGTAATAATGTGCCATATCAAGCCCTTCATTCTGGAACATTATGAGCATTGATGTCTGATTCGCACCGTATCTGCGGTCAATTTTATCGTTTTCCATGGGATTGAAGTTCCACTCGTCAACGATAATTTCCGTGTCACCGTAGCCTGAATTTCCAAGCATTTCTCTGACATAACCTATGTACTGCTGATTTTTCCATGTGGTTGTGTAGCTGTGCCACGTGAAGAAATCCATAGGTGTGTTATGTTCTTTTATGTATGCAAGGAAATCCTCAAAAAACTGAATAAAATACTGATTTTCGGGGCTTGAACCTGTGTTTACGGCATTTGTTTTTGTAAGCGCATAGAATCCGCATGAGCCGTAACCGCCGATTTTAAGGTCGGGGAATTTTTCCTTGAGATATTTTGCAGTCACATCATAAAGACGGTAGAATTCTTCGGGTGTACCCTGCCAGAAATTGCTGTTTTCCGGTACAGGCTGACAATCGGGCTCGTTATAGATTTCCCAGTATTCAATATCATAATTGAAACCGTCTGCCCATCCCTCGTTATAGTGAAGAATGATATGTTCGCAAATCTGTGCCCACTTGTCAAAATCTTCGGGCGGCTGAAGATGTTCACGCGATTTTTCGGGGTCGCTCCAACTGATTCCGAAACGGAAAAACGGCTCCATGCCTGCATCAATGATAGCTGCCAGAACTTTATCGCTCTCTTCAAAGTTATATGCACTTTCGTCATTTACATCTTTTGAAAAGTCGGGGAAAATTCTGTGAATATCAGTCTGATTGATGTCATGAGTTCTGCATGAAGTCATGTTTGCCTCAGTATAAAAGCTGTTCATTTCGCTGTCCGGCTCATATTCGGACATTCTGCCTATGTTATGAACAGGTTTCATTTCATTTACAACATTGTCAAAATCGATTTTTATGGCTTTGGGGCTGAAAATCAGCACAGAAAGAAGAATTGCAACCGTAAGAACAGCCGCAATGACAGCAATAATTTTTTTTGACATAAAACCGCCTCCGTATACTGCTTTTTTTCAGTATAACACACTTAATTCCGAAAAAGCAATAATTTATTTGCGGTTCAATGGTGTTTTCTTTGCCTTGACGCACAATCTGAATTCTGTTATGATATTAATATCACTTCGTTACAGACCTTAAAAAAATAAAAAAGAGGTTTTGACAATGAAAAAATCAGATATCGGCAAAAAGATTGTTTCAGTTGTTCTCGGTGCAATAATAGGTGGATTTATGTGGAGAGTCAGGGGCGACGGAGGTTTCGGGTCGTCATGGGGACTTTACAGCGTAGGACTTGTTCTTATGCTTCTCATTTACCACTTTTACGGCAACAGCAAAGGCATGAAATATGAAATGATACCCCTGGGCGGACTGATGCTCGGACTCAGCGTTACGGGCTATGCCACAGTAATTGAACAGCTCGCAGGCGTTGTGTGGAGCGACCTGCCTTATTCGGGTGAAATGCTCCGCGGTCTTGATCCTGTATTTACGGGACCTTACGGTGATGTTTACGCACCCATTGACCATTACAGCGGTGCTGCAATAATTTTCACAATGGCATTCACCCTTATTCCGCTTTTTGCATTCTTTGTCACATCTCTTTTTTCGGGCAAGGAATATAAAATAAAACACTACATAATTGCGATTGCTGTGTTCAATATAGCATCGATTATTTTCAAGGCAACCGTTTCGCACTTTATCATTCAGCTTATAAATCCCGACCAGGTAAGTTATGCCGCACTCGGTCTTGAGGCTTACGGACATGCATATCAGAGTCCGATGGCGGCATATATGAGCCATTTTCTTGACAGAGGCTGGGCGCAGGATATTCCCTTTTTTGAAAATTATTATATGAGCATTGAACATATTTCTGATGCTCTTGCTGTTATCGTGCTTTCTGCATATCCTCTTATTTTCAGAAAGGATAAATACACATGTTTCGGCTCACTACTGCTCAATTTGCTCACAGCCGTCACAACAACTGCATTCACGCCCCTTATTTCAAGCCGTTTTGATTCGGGATTCTTTAAAGGCGTTGAGTTTTCCGACACATTCAGACTCTTTGCAACCTGGGGTATATGGGAATTCTGCACAGGCTTTTTTATCGGTCTGTTTATTATGGCATTTCTTGCAATTACTGCAGACAGACACACCAAAGAGAGCGATTGCGACAGGTCACCGCTTTTTGAAAACAAGAAAATCAACTTCGGTTTCAGTTTTCTGCTGACGGTCTTCATTCTCGGCGTTGCACCTGCAAGAGCAATAGGAATCAGATTTGCAAGAATGCTCGTTTCCCTTGGCGCACTTACGGATGATGAGCCTCTCGGCACTGTTCTGACAGTTGTGATTTCAATAATTCTCGGTCTGATTTTCCTTAAAATAATGAACAGAAATATGCTGAAAAACGGCACAGATGCTTTCAATATGTCACCTGTTGATTTTGCACGGATTACACTTCCTGCTTATCTCTCAATGTGCTTTTTCGTGTATTTCTTCTTCGACGGAATCGGCATTCTCAACATAAAAACCGACATCACAGTCCCCGTAATGCTTGTAACTTCCGCGCTGATTGCAATAATCTATATTCCGACAAGAAAAACTCTTAAAAACTAAAAAATAAAGGCATTGAAGACCAAAAATCTTCAATGCCTTGTTTTTATAATAGATTAAAGAACAACTTCTCTGCCTTTTTCTGCAGATTCATAAATTGCGCAAAGGATTTTGATCATATCAACACCCTGTGAGGGCTTGAATACAGGCTCTGCGCCTTCTACGAGAACATCAACGAAGTTTTTGATGTTGTACTTGTGTCCGTCTGTTTCCATTTTTCCTCTGGGGGTAATATCAAGAAGCTGTCCGTCATCTTCTGTGAAGAATTCAACTTCATTCTCGTCCCATTTAAGACCTGCTTTTGTGCCTCTGAGTTCAACATAGCGTGTTTCCTGCTTGATGTTTGATGCCCAGCTGAATTCAATCTGAAGAACAGCACCGTTGTCAAAACGGATCATACCCATTGCAAGGTCTTCAACATCAAATGTGCCTTGTTCATTCTTATCACCGAATTTTGAATTTACAGAGTCACTTGTGTCGTTATCTGCAAATTTTGTGTATGTATTTGCACTTACTGCAACGGGAGTGGGGTTACCCATAAGCCACACGGCAAGGTCAGTCATATGAACGCCAAGGTCGATAAGGGGACCGCCGCCTGACTGTTCCTTTGTTGTGAACCAGCCGCCCTTTCCGGGGATACCTCTTCTTCTCTGCCAACCGCAACGGCCGCAATAGATTTCACCCATTTTGCCGTCTTCAACAAACTTCTTTGCATACTGTGATGCTGTTGCAAAACGGTTGTTTCTGATAACCATAAGAACTTTGCCTGCTTCATCAGCGGCATTCTTCATTTTAAGCACTTCTGTAACGTCAACAGCATCAGGTTTTTCGCATAAAACATGCTTGCCTGCCTTGAATGCATCAACAGCAATGATTGAATGCAGATAGTTGGGTGTGCAGATGTCAACAGCATCAATGCTTTCATCCTTGAGAAGTTCTTTATAGTCTGTATATACTGCAGCTTCGGGAAAATATTTATCCCTGAGTGCAATTGCTCTTTCTTCAATAATATCACAGAATGCGACAACATCAACTCTGTCGTCTTCAAAATAATGGGGAACATGACAGCCTCGGCAGATTCCGCCGTTGCCGATAAGTGCGATTCTTAATTTTGACATATTTATTTCCTCCTGCGGCAAAAAAATAAGGTAAAACCTATACCTGTTTTTTATTATATCAAAAAGGAATAAAAAGTAAATAGAAAAGTTGAAAAATATGTTTAAATTTATCAACTGCTCTTGTCAAACATCGGAGTGTATTATATAATCATAAAAAAGACCTATTGTGGGTGATATAAAATGCAAAACAAAACTGAACTTTATACAGATGTGCTTGTTCTCGGAAGCGGTCCGTCGGGTTTTGCTGCGGCATATACGGCTGCAAAAAACGGTGCAGATGTTATTATTGTTGAACAATGCGGTGACATAGGCGGAATTTCAACAACGGGGCTTATGAGCCACTGGACGGGCAGCTGTCACAGTCCGCTTTATTTTGAAATACTCAAACGGTCTGCCGAGAAAAATGAGGGTGGATTAAGGGGAGAAA
>JAZOUN010000041.1:0-10755 GCA_045658165.1 Acutalibacteraceae bacterium | reverse complement strand
CGCAGCACCTGCCGACGGCTGGAAGTGCTCCTGCGGAAACACAGCTTCAGGCAACTTCTGCCCCAACTGCGGCTCAAAGAAGCCTGCTCCCGCTGACAGCTGGACCTGCTCCTGCGGTGCTGTAAATCAGGGCAATTTCTGCAGTAATTGCGGCAGCAAGAAACCTGCTCCCGCAGCAGGCTGGACTTGTTCATGCGGCACTGTGAATCAGGGAAATTTCTGCCAGTCATGCGGTGCGAGAAAACCTGAATAAAAGTGTAAAAAACAATAATCTTCTTAAATATGTTTTTACAAAGGAGTTGAGCAAATGGCAACTTTAATGGAACAGAAATGTCCCTGCTGCGGCGGTGCTGTCAGATTTGATACAAGTTCACAGAAGCTCAAGTGCCCTTATTGTGACACTGAATTTGACATTGACGCTATGCCTCAGGGTATGGATAATTCAGACAGTGCAACTGTTGAACAGATTGAATGGATCTCGGATAATAACGAATGGGCAGCAGGCGAAACAGACGGTATGAAAGTTTACGGCTGTAATTCCTGCGGCGGTGAAATTGTTGCAGATGAAACAACCGGTGCAACAAGCTGTCCTTATTGCGGAAATCCCGTTGTTATGAAAGGTCAGTTTGAGGGCGCACTCCGTCCTAACCTTGTTATTCCTTTCAAGTATGATAAAAAAGCGGCAAAAGAAGCTCTTAAAAAGCATATTGCAGGTAAGAAATTTGTTCCCAAGCCATTCAAGGACGAGAACCACCTTGACGAAATCAAGGGGGTATATGTGCCTCACTGGCTTTTTACATGTGATGCCTTTGCTGAAATAAATGGTGTTGCAGAAAAATTCAGATATTGGGAAGACAAAAATTACAAATACACAGAGGTTTCTGAATTTGATGTTTTCAGAAGCGGTAAGCTGAGTTTTGATAATGTGCCTGTTGACGGTTCAACAAAAATGCCCGACGAACTTATGGAATCAATCGAACCGTTCAATATCAATGAAGCAGTTGATTTCAATACAGCCTATCTTGCAGGCTATATCGCAGATAAATACGATGTAGGCGTTGAAGAAAGCATGAACAGAGCCAACGAGAGAATCAGACAGAGTGCAATAAATGCTTTTGAAGATACTGTTGAAGGCTATAATTCCTATACAACAACCGGTGCAAAAATGACTGTTATGAACGGTATGTACAAATATGCACTTTATCCCGTATGGATTCTTAAAACAAGCTGGAATGGTAAAGATTATACCTTTGCAATGAACGGTCAGACCGGTAAATTTGTCGGTAATATTCCGACAGATTCAGCACTTATAAAGAAACTCAGTCTTCTTATCGGCACAGGTGTCGGTGTTGCTGCATACGCCTTGTTCTGGCTTTCCACATTACTTTAAGGAGGTGCAGTAATATGAAAAACAGAATTATATCAATTGCAATTGCTGTTGTAATGCTTTTCTCATTTGTATTTGCTGCATCTGCAGATTCAGCTGAAACAGCGATATTTGAGCAGGTTGAAAGAACACTTCCTCTTGTTGTTGACAATGCAGACCTTCTTACAGATGACCAGGAAAAAGAATTCAATGAAAAATTCATATCCTTTACGGAAGAATATGAGATGGGAATCGCATTCGTGACAGTAATATCTCTTGACGGCAAGACCGCAGAGGAATTTGCAGACGATTTCTATGATGAAAACGGCTATGGCTACGGTGAGAATGACGACGGTTTGCTTCTTCTTTATCTTCCCGGTGAAGCAGGTCAGAGAGAACTTTATATCACAACACACGGTGAAGCAATATATGAAATATCAGATGATATGATAAACACAATGCTTCTTGAAATGAAAGATGATATCATAAACGGTGATTATTCATCAGCACTTGACAGTTATATTGCTAATGTAACAGAGTGTGTAAAACCGGGTGTGAGCATTATGTGGCTGTTTATATTCATTATTGCAGCAATAATCCTCGTAATGTTGGTTCTTAACATTGTTGCATCTGCAAACAAGTCGGTATACAAGCAGACAGATGCCAAGGTTTATGTCAGAAGCGGAAGTCTTGTTCTTACAGGCAGAAATGATGCCTTTAAGGGGACTTATGTCAATAGGGAAGAAAAGGTTCAGGAAAACAGCAATTCGGGTTCGTCAACACATACAAGTTCAGCAGGCAGAACTCACGGTGGCGGCGGAGTAAAATTCTGATTCGTCAGTACGAGTATAATATTCCTGTTTCGGAAATAAATGAAGTGCCCCCTTTGTAACAATTGTTGCAAAGGGGGGTGTTTTTTTTGATTTGAGGAGTCAAAAAAAGAAGATTACCAAAACGGCAATCTTCTTATCTTGGTGATAGTGTTTATAAGGAGTTTTTCTCAATACTGATACCAGTCGGCACAGCCATTATATGTTCAGTATCGACAACAAAACTAAATACGGATTAATACTCAGAATATGAAAATCTTCGTCGGTTTAATATTGTGCATACAAAAGAAACAGGTTTATATTATTTATCGATAATTAGCATCAACAGTGTCACCGATCGCTTTTAAAAGTGAATCCTCGTGTGTGGAAGGAAGGTCGCAATTATAGTGCCATATCATTACACCGCCAAATCCGTTTTTAATAGCGTAGTCTGTTTTTTGGTTGACAACCAAAGGAGTGTTGAACCAGAAATCTTTATTTGTTTCGTCGCAATGATACCAACCGTTTTCATCTATACTGCCATAACAACCGTTATAACCGTACCAATAGGCTGACATATCCGTAGGTCTTGAATAAAAAGGAATACCGACATTGACTTTTTCTATAGGCATGCCGCGAAGTCCGATTTTTTCTATAAGCTCAACCGTACCCTCATAAGTGGCGTGTCTGCCTTCACTGTCAATAAAATCGTAGGTCATAACCTCAAAGGTATCAATAGCCTCGATAGCAGCATTTGTAAATTTTATGTTCCAGTCGTTTCCTGCGACGCCGAGAGTATATTTGTCGCCGAGTTTTTTATCGAGAGAAACAAGAAAACTATTGTAGTAATGCCATGCTTTAAGAGAGATGGGATATTCATAGTCAAAATGAACACCGTCAAAATCATATTTATCAAGAACAGCAACAATGTTATCCTCTAAAACACCGCTTTTAAAAGCCTTGTTGTGCTCTTCACTCTGCGCTTCCATCTGCTCTTCCCACACATCAGAAGCTGTGGTACCCCATGGTCCGAGGAGGTTTAGTGTGAGGTGCACATCTCTTTCACCGATTGTCTCTCTCACTTTACCGAGAACTGTTTCCATTTTTTCTTCGTCATATTCGACCTCGCCTTTGCTGTTAAAGGAAGCACATTCAAAAATGATTGCATCGGTGATGATGTCAAAATCCTCCTCATACAATTCGCCGCCCCAATACATTATGGCGTCTCCTCTTATGTAGGTTGTAACCCTGAAATCATCAACCTTCCTGTCACAAAGCCCGCCTGTGCCTAAGAAGTTTGAAATAATTGTAATAAGTGCTGTGAAAAAACCAATAATTCTTTGAATGAATGTTAACATAATGTTTTCCTCTCTTCGCTTGTTTTTTCATTTCTATTATACATTAAAAAATAAAAAAATCAAATACAAAGATAACTGAAAATTAAAACACTACGCTATTTAAATCAAAAAAATTGAGTATTCACAGGTCAAATCCCTTATGAATGCTCAATATTGTCTGAGTAACGGGATTCGACGGCTGTCGTTTTGCTTTGCCGTCGGCAACGATTTTGTTCGGCTTCGCCGAGGGGGCGAATCCCTATCTCTGCAAATCCGTAAATTTTTGCATAAAAAAAGACTGAGCTATTGCTCAGTCTTGATATGTATACTGTAGATTATTATAATCCGAGCAGCTGCTTTTTCTTCGCATCGAATTCTTCCTGAGTGATTGCACCGGCATCAAGCAGGTCCTTGTATTTCTTCAGTTCATCAGCGCTTGTGGTTTCTTGAATATTATTGATAACTGTTTTCTGCACAGCTGCTTTGCTTTCTGAGCCTGCAATCAATGATGAACGCTTTGCAAAAGCAACTACAACAATTGCAAACCAAATTGCAATAAGCACAGTATACGGAAAATCAAAACTGATAAATTCATCACCTGAAGTACATGAAATGGTGTTATATGTTGCACTTATAAACAATAATATTGCAACAGCTATATGTGCTTTTCCGTCTTTTTCGGTGTTTTTTGCAACAATAGAAATAACACACATAACAGCACAAAGACCAAACAATACACACATGGGAACAAATTGCAATGTGTATTCTGAAATACAATCCAAAAGAGAAGTTGTATAGGGTATAGCCATAAGTCCTTCGCTTACCTTTGTAATTTTATCTAAACACATAATGATAAACGACACAATTAAAAGTAACAGTTCAACTGCATTAGCAATCTTTTTTTTCATTATATTATCTCCTGATTTTTGATTTATTGTTAAGGATTTATGGAATTAATTTTCGCCTCCTTAATTCAAACTAACACAGTTTTACTCTCCATAAAAATAAAAAAGTGCGCCAACCGAAGCCGACGCACAAAAAACGCAAACTCCGATTGTCGCTAAACAAACTTAAACAGAATGGGGATAACAATCCAAGCCATAGTATTTAATGGAACCTGCGTTTTTAACAAATTCATTAATACTATGACCAAATAAAGGTATAATTATCCCGTAAAAAGATAAAATATCCCCTTGGTTTCTGCTTATTAAGTTTGTTTGGCATAATTAATATATCATAATTATTTGCTCTCTTGCAATAGTTTAATTAAAAAATCCCACTTGACATTTTTGCAGTTGAAATTGAAAGTGTTATAGTGGGTTATATGCTTTGAACGCAATTATATTAATCTGAAAATATATTCTTCGGTATGTATAAGTGATATTGTAAATTAAAATTTGCAGTGATATTTTTGATAAATCAAAAGTGTTATTGAAGCCTTACGGCTTCAGTGTTATTTTATTCGCCTGAAACTGTCCGAAGGACAATAACACTATGCGAAGCATAATAAGAACCTGCCTGCGGCAGAACCTTGTTATTCGCTTCGCTCATAATAAAACTGCGAAGCATAATAAGAACCTGCCTGTGGCAGAACCTTGTTATTCGCTTCGCTCATAATAAAACTGCGAAGCATAATAAGAACCTGCCTGCGGCAGAACCTTGTTATTCGCTTCACTCATAATAAAACTGCGAAGCAATATCACTCGCCACAAAGGCGAATAAAACTGCCGAGTGTCCTTACGAACACTCGGCTAAAATGCGACGGTTTTAATTTAAGTAAAAAAATAGAGTGTTCATCACTTAAATCCGTAATGAACACTCTAAATGGTCGGAGTAACGGGATTCGAACCCATGGCTACCTCTTGCGGTACCCAAAATCGGCTGTCGCTCGTCACTTCGCTGCCGATTTTGACCGCTGCGCCATTTCGTACTCCCTTCATCTGCCACCGGCAGGGGTCGTACTCAATGCCTGGTCCCTCACAATTGGTTCGTGACAAGCAAGAGACCGCTAAAATCTGTCTCTGCAATAAAAAAAGAAGATTACCATAACGGTAATCTTCTTTTTCTGGTCGGAGTAACGGGATTCGAACCCATGGCCTCTTGGTCCCGAACCAAGCGCGATACCAAACTTCGCCATACCCCGATAATTTGCTCAATTATTATATACCAACAAAGATAAAAAAGCAAGTGTTTGAGCAAATATTTTGTTTTTATTCAGCCATTCTTCTGAGTGTTTCGCCTGTCAGTCGGTAGACTGTCCATTCATCCATCGGTGCTGCATCAAGTGACAGGTAAAAGTCTATGCCGGGTTTGTTCCAGTCAAGACATGACCATTCGAGTCTGCCGCAATCTCTTTGAACTGCAATTTTTGCAAGTTGTTTCAGCAGCCCTTTTCCGAGTCCTTTTCCTCTGTGTTCGGGTTTTACGTAAAGGTCTTCAAGATATATTCCTGCTCTGCCGAGGAATGTGGAAAAATTGTGAAAAAACAATGCGAAACCTGCAGGCTCACCGTTTAAAAGTGCAAAAATAACTTCTGCCTTTTTCTTTTCAAAAATCCATTCTTTCAGAAGTGCTTCATCAGCAACAACATCATCGAGCATATTTTCGTACTCTGCCAGTTCTTTTATAAATTCAAGAATCTGAGGAACATCATTTTCCTGCGCAAAGCAGTATGATATGTTTTCCATAATCCTGACTCCCTGATAAATAAGAAATATTATGATATTTATATAACATATTATATGTTGTTTGTCAAATAGCATGATACTATATTTTGGCAAAAGTTTTCATTTTAAATTTATGTTTATCTTGTTATTTCGTTTTTTGTATAGTATAATTGAACTCAGGCAGGTGATATTGTTGCAGAAGGTAAATTATCAGTTAATGCTTGAAAAGGAGCTTACGGAAATATCCTCACGTAATGAAAAACCGTCTCTTCTTCTTCATGTCTGCTGTGCACCTTGTTCAAGTTATGTGCTTGAATATCTTTCTGAATATTTTGATATAACGTTATATTTCTGCAATCCGAATATCACATCGGAAAAAGAGTATCTGTATCGTATTGACGAGGTTAAACGCCTCATTGCGCAGATGCCGCTGAAAGGTGATGTCGGATTTGCCGAAGGACGGTACGACATATCTGATTTTTTTGCAATTGCAAAAGGTTTTGAAAATGAGCCTGAGGGCGGTGAGCGTTGTTTCCGTTGTTATGAACTCAGACTCAGGGAATCGGCAGAGTATGCAAAGAATAATAATTTTGATTATTACACAACAACTCTTTCAATAAGTCCTTATAAAAATGCGGAAAAACTCAATTCTATTGGCAGTAAGCTTGCCGAAGAGTACGGGGTAAAGTATCTTTATTCAGATTTTAAGAAAAAGAACGGTTATAAACGGTCTGTTGAACTTTCTTCGCAGTACGGACTTTACCGTCAGGACTATTGCGGATGTATTTATTCCGAGGCGGAGATGAAAAGGAGAAAAGCTGATGCGAGCGATGACTTTTAATGTGCTGTGTGCAGGCAGAAATGAAAACCACTGGTGCCGCAGACAGCCTCTTGTAAGAGATATTATAAAAAAATATATGCCTGACTTTTTCGGCATTCAGGAGGCTCATTACGGTTGGATGCGATATATTTCCAATCAGATGAAAAACTGTTTCGACTTCGTTGGCATCGGTAAGGATGACGGCAAAAACGGCGGTGAGTTCTCTCCCGTATTTTATCGCAAAGACAAGTTCATTCTTACAGAAAGTCTTGATTTCTGGCTGTCGGCAACACCCGAAGAGCCGTCTCTTGGCTGGGACGGTTCCGAAAACAGAACCTGCTCGGGTGGTGTTTTCGAAAATATTGAAACACACGAAAAAATTGCATGTTTCAATACGCATCTTGACCATATAGGAAGAACCGCACAGGTGGAAGGTGCAAATCTTATACTTGAAAAACTCGGAAAATATGATAATATAAAGACAGTACTTATGGGTGATTTTAATGTAACCCCCGATTCGGATATATATAAGATTTTCACCGACGGTGGTTTTGTTGACTCAAGAAGTATTGCAGAAGATGCAGATGAAATCAATTCATTCCACGCATTCGGCGGCAATTCAAAGATGATAGACTTTGTTTTTGTTCGGAATGTTGATAAAGTAAGCAATGTTAAAACTGTGACAGATATGATTGACGGCAGATATCCGTCAGACCATTATCCTGTTGTTGCAGATTTTGAATAGGAGAGATAAAAGTATGAAAGTAATGTCATTCAATGTTCTTTGCGGCGGTAAAGGTCAGAACTGGTGGACAAAAAGAAAGACTCTTGTAAGGGACGTAATAAAAAAGTACGCTCCTGATACATTCGGTCTTCAGGAAGCTCATTACAGATGGATGAATTATCTGTACAGAGAACTTAAAGATACATATGAATATGTCGGTGTCGGCAGAGACAACGGCAAGAGACAGGGCGAATTTTCTCCTGTTTTCTATAAGAAGGATAAATACGAAGTTGTTGAAACAGGTAACTTCTGGCTTTCTGAAACACCTGAAAAGCCCGGCAAGGGCTGGGATGCAGCTTGCGTAAGAATCTGTTCATACGCAGTTCTTAAGGAAAAGGCAACAGGTAAAAAGATTGCTCATTTCAATACACATCTTGACCATATCGGTGATGTTGCAAGAAGTGAAGGCGCAAAGCTTATTGCTGAAAGAGCAGACATATTCGAAGGTGTGCCCACAATCGTTACAGGTGACTTCAATGTAAATCCCACATCAGGCGCATACAAGACAATTATTGCACAGGGCTTTACTGATGCAAGAACACTTGATCCGAATGCAAATGATGTTGAAACATACAACGGCTTTGACGAAAATCCTTCAGAAATGATCGACTTTGTTTTTATTAAAAACGGGTTTAAAGTAAAATCATGTAACACAATTACAGATAAAGCCGGGGACAGATATATTTCTGACCATTATCCCGTACTTGCAGAGCTTGAACTGTAAATAATGATTTCCGTCGGAATTCTTTCCGACGGAAAATTTTTATCATTGCAAAAGACTAACCTTATGAATATCATATATGTAAGGGGAGTGGTTGTAATGAAAATCAAAGCTCAGACAGGAAATAAAATCTGCGTGGAGCTGACACATGAGGATATGGTTGAACTCGATATTACCTACGAGGCGCTTGACTATTCCAATATTGAAACAAGGAGAGTTCTCTGGACACTGCTTGATGAAGCAAGACAGAAGCTCGGCAAAAATATCTGCCTGACACAGCGTATGCTGATTGAGGCTGTTCCTGATGACTCGGGTGGATGCACAATTTATTTTACCGTTGCAGATGAGCCTGACGGCAGAAACGGAAAGAAAAGACTTGTTAAACACGGCAGTGTGAAAACAGTCTGCCAGTCGTCGAATATTGATGATATAGGTATTCTTGCGGGGGTTCTGTATTCAAGTTGCAGAATTCAGAAAAGCGAACTTTACACCGACGGAAAAAATTACAGGCTGATAATAAGCCCCGATCTGACCTGCGGATATGATATTGATGCGACTGTGTGTGAATATTGTGATATCTGTGATGAAGATTCAGCCGCATATACATATGAATACTGGAAACTGATTGCGGCTCCTGACGCTGTTGGCGTTCTTGCCGCACTGAGTTAAAAAATAAGGCTTGTGAGGAGAAAATCCTAACAAGCCTTTTTCTTTTATTAAATTGTTCTTACATGGTTTCTTTTTGCAAAAGTCTTATCAGATTGCAACAAATATATAAAACCTGAAACCACGGATAAAAGAACAGGTATTAAAATAAGAGGAGGTTCAAACAATACATCAAATATCAGAATTATTGCGGTAAAAAGGATTTTTATAATACCTCTTACAATATTTCTGAGATAAAATTGATTTGCACCGATAATTCCTAAAGTCATAGCTAAAGCAGCAGCCATATATCTGGATTTTATCGGATGATTGCTCCGTAATCCGTTAAAACTGAGTTTTGTCCCGTAAGCTGAGTCGGGTGTTGCTGTTTTTTTAGCCATTTTTACACCTCTTTTTTATTTAGCTGAGTAGTTGGGAGCTTCCTTTGTGATATAAACATCATGAGGATGGCTTTCTATAAGGCTGGCACTTGTGATCTTGATGAATTTTGCTGTGTTCTGAAGAGTTTCGATATCAGGAGCACCGCAGTAACCCATACCTGACTTGACACCGCCGAGAAGCTGGTAAACAGTGTCCTGAAGAAGGCCCTTGTAAGGAACACGTCCTTCAACACCTTCGGGAACAAGCTTCTTGTTGTTCTGCTGGAAGTATCTGTCACGGCTGCCGCAGTTCATAGCTGCGATTGAGCCCATGCCTCTGTATGTCTTGAACTGTCTGCCCTGGTAGATTTCTGTTTCACCGGGAGCTTCTTCACAACCTGCAACAAGAGAGCCGAGCATAACAACATTTGCACCTGCTGCGAGAGCCTTAACGATTTCACCTGAATACTTGATACCGCCGTCAGCAATAATGGGCACACCGTGCTTTGCAGCTTCACATGCAGCATCATAAACAGCAGTAACCTGGGGAACACCGATACCTGCAACAACTCGTGTTGTACAGATAGAACCGGGGCCGATACCGACCTTGACAGCGTCTGCGCCTGCAGCGATAAGAGCCTTTGTAGCTTCAGCTGTTGCAACGTTACCGGCAATGAGTGAAATGTTGGGGAATGCTGTCTTGACTTTTTCAACAGCCTTCATGATACCCTGTGAATGACCGTGAGCTGAATCGAGAACAAGAACGTCAACGTTAGCTTCAACAAGAGCTGCAGCTCTTTCGAGAACGTCTGCTGTTACACCGATAGCTGCTGCACAGAGAAGTCTGCCCATTTCGTCACGTGCAGAGTTGGGGTACTGAACTGCCTTTTCAATATCTTTGATTGTGATAAGACCTTTAAGGTAGCCCTTGTCGTCAACAAGAGGAAGCTTTTCGATCTTATGCTTCATAAGGATTGTCTTTGCTTCTGCAAGAGTTGTTCCTATATGAGAAGTTACAAGGTTTTCCTTTGTCATGACTTCGTTGATGGGTACACTGAAGTCTGTCATGAAACGAAGGTCACGGTTTGTGAGAATGCCGATAAGTTTACCGTCATTGTCACAGATGGGCACACCTGAAATACGGTAGTTGTGCATAAGTTCGTTTGCTTCGTATACATAGTTATCGGGATGAAGGAAGAACGGATTCTTGATAACGCCGTTTTCACT
>JAZOUN010000040.1:0-3085 GCA_045658165.1 Acutalibacteraceae bacterium | reverse complement strand
CACTCATTCTGTGACCTGATGTTTGGTGAAGCTTATATCTACGGTGCTGCAGATTATGAAGTATATTACGGCAAAACCTACGGAAAAGCAGAGGGTACTCTCACTACCGACGATGACGGCAATGTTGATGTTGCCATTGATGAACCCGGAACATATTATCTCTGGTGCTACGGTGCAAACGGTTCAGATGACGGCACTCATTCTTCATGTGACTATTATTATGAAACAGAAATGCCGTGTATCGTTTCTGCTCCCGCTTATGCAAAAATCACAATTGAAGGTGAAGGTGAGCCTTCTGCTCCCCGTCAGCCTCAGGATGTAAGCGCTGTACTCAATGCTACAATGGCACAGCTTGCAGATACTGTAAAGGCTCCGTCTTTCGGCACAAATGCAGGTGAATGGACTGTCTTTTCTCTTGCCCGTGGCGAATATTTCAACAGCGATAATGTGTATTTTACAGATTACTATAACCGTATAGTTGAAACTGTCAATGAAACAGCATCATCAGTAAACCTTAACGGTGCACTCGACAAAAATAAGTCAACAGAAAATTCGCGTCTGATTGTTGCACTTTCTGCAATAGGCAGGGATGCAACATCTGTCGGCAACTGGAATCTTGTTGATGCTTACAGCAAAAACGGTATCAACTGGATTAAAAAACAGGGCATGAACGGAACTATCTGGACTCTTATTGCCCTTGATTCAAATAATTACGAAACTTCAGATTCAACAATCCGTCAGCAGTGTGTGGACTCAATTCTTGACGCAAGACATGATGACGGCGGTTGGTCACTTGTAACAGCAAAGGCTCAGCCTTCAAATGTTGACATTACATGTATGACATTGACAGCTTTATATCCGTACCATAATCAGCCTGAGGTTGCCGCAGCATGTGCTGAAGCAATCGAATGGCTTTCCGCTGAACAGCTTGCTACAGGCGGTTTCCCCTACGGAAGCGGTGAAACATCAGAAAGCTGTGCATGGGCAATTGTTGCTCTTACAACATGGGGAATCAATCCCGACACAGATTCAAGATTTATCAAAAACGGTAAATCTGCTGTTGACAATCTACTCACTTACTACATTGAAGATGAAGCTATGTTTGCCCATCAGGGAACCGAATCAAATGCAATGGCAACAGACCAGGCTTGTTATGCTCTTGTAGCATACAACCGTTTTGTAAAAGGTAAAACTGCGCTCTTTGATTACAGTGATGTAGTTTTTGACGATAAAGATGAAATCATTTCAGGTAATCCTAATGCAACACTCGGTATTCCTTCTGAAATTTCAGGCGATAACAACCCTTCATTTAATGCTACTGTAAGTATTGACCAGTGGGACAATAATGCTGATTATAAACTTGTTGACCTTATCGTTAATATTTCCGACGGTTTAAGTGTTGAATCTGTAACAGCATCAGACAGACTAAATGGCGGTTCTGTAAGCTATAACCTTGAAGCAGAAACAGGAAAGCTTCGTATCGTTTATTTTGATGCAAATAACCATAGCAATATAACTGTAAGCGGAACATCTTTCCCGGCTGAACTTTTCACAATTACATTAAAGTCTGATAATGTACAAGAAAATGACAGTTTTGCAGTAAATATCAGCGGAATGTCAATCAAGCTTAACTCTGACTCTTCTGATGACAATTCAATGATTGTTGTTGACACCACAAAGGCGGGTGGTACGGTAAATGTAGTCAAGAGTATCTCTTACAGTGCAATATGTCTTTACACAGGTGACGATGTTGACCTTATTCCTTCAACGAAAAAGGCTGTTGCAGTGGCTGTTACAGGTATTGACTCAGTTAAAAAGCTTACATATTCAGACGGAACCTATACTTATGAATTAAGATACAGCAAAGAAATCTCTGCAAAAACGGGTGTTTCCACCTATGTTGCATTGGTAAATTCTTCTATTGATATGACAAAGTTTGTGGATAAATCAAACTTTACATTCACACAGGAAAATGCAGCTGAAATCACCTTCGGCGACACAAACGGTGACGGTGTAATCAATGCACAGGATGCTCTGAATGCAGTTGATTCATGGCTTCGTAAAACAGATGCACCCGATGATAATGAGATTCTTTCTCTTAACGTAAACGGTGACAGCAGAATCAATACCTTCGATGCATTGGGTATTGTAGAAAAATTTGTTGACGGCAGTGAATATATTGTTGTGACAAAAGCTGCAACTCTTAATACAAGCAAATAATTTTTAAAAGGGGTGGGATTAACACCCCCACCTCTTAATATAAAGGAGAACAATTATGAGTAAAGTAACAATAAGTCCTGAAAATAAAAAGAAAATTCTTATCGGAACAGGTATAGGTGTTTTTGTTATTGCTTTACTGATAATTATTTTTCTTTTTACAAATAAAGACAATCTACCTTTTGGTACACCAACACTTACTATTGAAACACCACAGAAAATAAGCATATCAGAAACTGAAGAACTGACTCTTGATGTAACCATTTCATCGCTTGGTGAAGCTGTTTATCCTGCGGCAAGTATGAGCATATCCTTTGATTCATCAAGGCTTGAATTTCTCGGTGTAGAAGAAGGAAATGTTTTTATTTCAAGTGCTGAAAGTGGTGTGAATCAAAAACTTCCCGAATGGAGTGTAAACCCCGACCAATGCAACAAAACAGGTAAAATCAACATTATGTATCTTGATACAACGGGCGGTAAGAATGCATTCAGTAGGGAGTTTCTCGCTGAAGATAATAATGTGGCGCTCCGACTTAAATTCCGTCTCAGAGGAAGTATGAGAAGTGGCGATGTATGTGACCTGATTTTTGAGGATGCGGTTTTTGCTTCTTCTGATGAAACACAAAGTCTTGCTATGACAACAGGCACACTAAAGGTTAAAGACGGAAAGATTGTGGCAGGTGAATAAAATGAAAAGAATAATAAGCTTAAGTCTTGTTTTGGCATCGATTATATGTCTTTGCGGATGCAGCGGAAATTTTTCGCAGGTAAATCTCAATGAGTCGATAGCAATTCCTGAAAACGGAATAATAACAAAATCCACAATAGAGCAGATAAAAAATGAAAATGCAATTGCTGTTTTTGAAGG
>JAZOUN010000039.1:0-1869 GCA_045658165.1 Acutalibacteraceae bacterium | reverse complement strand
CAACAACAATTTTTGCTCTGAAATTATTTTTTGCATCGAGTTCTCTTGTTTTAAGCTCCTCTGCTGTCTCGCGAAGTTTAGTCAAAATCAAAGCCTTAGGGCAACAATATGTGTCAAGGCTGAGAATATGATATTCATATCCTGTTATACGGCGATTCTCTTCTTTTCTGTAGTTCCCTATTTCTGTCATCAGACGGCAGATCTCGTTATGCTCTTCAACCGCTTTGAGAAGCGCCGCATCCGAAGTATCAACACCATAAACCTCGGTTATTTTGTTAAGAATTTTATTTCTTGTTTGCGTAACATAATGCTTCACCGTGTGGTCGGCAATTTTGAACGGCATATCAAGGAAGGTCAGGAAAAATTTATCATTCTCAACAAGATTGAGCAATTCAAAGTGTTCTGCGGTTCTGTTCATCTCAGAACAGGTTTCGGATGCAAGCAGAGCGTTAAGAAAGTTGTATCCGCCTTCGATAGCACGCTCAAGAATTGCTTTTGAATAGCCGCAAAGGAAATTGCTCATATAATATGTTGCGATATCCATTGATCCCGTTCTCGGAGCACGGAGTCTTACCGAAAAACAGTTCCCGCAATTCAGAAGAACTTCCGGAATATGGTAGCAAGTGTAACCGAGTGCAATACCGCCCTCGTTTTTTGCCTGCTGAACAAGAGCGTTGTTTGCTTCCTGAAGCAGGTTTTCAAATTCATAAAGATGCTTTAAATCTCTCACTTTAAAATCTCCATTTCAACAAGCGCTTTTCTTGCGCCCTCAACAACGTTTGAATCGTCGGGCAGTTTGGTAATATCCTTGCCCTCGATATCGTAAATCGCAAGATTTGAATCGGTTGGTATGTAAGACAAAACGGGTATACCGTTTGTATCAATATAGGGAATAACGCTTTCATCGGGAATTCTGTTGATGATTGCACCGATTTTTTTATACATTACAAGTTCATCGGCAACACTCTTGATTGTTGAAATAACCTGAGTCCCCTTTTTGCTTGCATCGGTAATAAGAAGAAGGTGGGAAACCTTTTCCATAACACGTCGGTTTATCTGCTCAATACCTGCTTCTCCGTCGATAACAACATAATCAAATTCATTTGAAAGAATGCTGATTACTTCTTTGAGATAGGTGTTTATCTTGCAGTAACAACCTGCACTTTCGGGTCTGCCGACTGCAATGAAAGCAAATCCGTCTGTTTCAACGAGGGCATCAAAAATCTTATATCTTGCATCGCCGAGAAGCTCGATTGCCGCCTTTGTCTGACCATCTTCTACCGTTTCAACAATTTCCTTGCGGATATCGTCGATTGTCATTTTAACATCAATACCGAGTGCTGTTGAAAGACCTACGGCAGGGTCGGCATCGATGGCAAGAATTTTTTTATCGGGGTATGACTGCACAAGCAGTTTTACTATTGCAGCGGAAATTGAAGTTTTACCTACACCGCCTTTACCCGAGAGGGCAATTATTGTTGCGTTTTCTTTCATCATCCGTCACTCCCAAGTGAATAATATATATATTATAGCATTATTATACAGTATTTTCAAGGATATTAATTACTATCGCAAAACGCCAAGCAACATCTCATCAACGCAATAAAAAGAATAATTCAACTTAAATGTCAACATTTTGACAACAGATTTTATTGCAAAAATTTTCACCACAGCTCTGAAATGAAAATAACCACCGATTTTACCGCTTTTGGGCAGAAATCACGGTGGTTTTTCTGATTTTTTTGCGTTATTTCAACGGTATAAAAGACTGTTCTTCAACTCATAACCCGCAGTCGCGCGAGTCAAGTCATGTCTCCTCAACCATAAGAGAAGAACGGTTTTGATACAAAATCGTTCTTCTCTTTTTTG
>JAZOUN010000038.1:0-6831 GCA_045658165.1 Acutalibacteraceae bacterium | reverse complement strand
AAATCTGTCTTGAAGATTCTGACAGTATGTATTATAATAATAAAAAAAGCAAATGGAGTGATATTTGTGTCGATTGCAGATTTTGCCGCTTCAGCTGTAAAAAGTATATCTAAATATAGCGCAAAACGATTAAAAAGAAAGATGTCTGTTCAGCAGATATCAAAACATAATGTTCATAAATTTGAGGGTGAAAAATATAAAGTCGGATTTGCTTCTTGCGAAGTAATGCCAGATGATATGGATTCTCAGATATATTGGATTGCCGGTCACGGTCCAGGTAAGAAAATTGAAGGTGTACATGATCCTATTACTGTAAGTGCAATGTGGATCGGTTGTGGTGATAACGGCGGTATAATGATGATAAGCGCCGATATCATCGGACTTACAAGAGTTGAAGTTGCTAAAGTAAGAGATATGTTCTCTTCTTACTCAAAAAAGATCAATTGTAAGAGTCTGAATATCTGTTGTACACATAACCATGCAGGTTTTGATACTGTCGGATATTGGGGAAAACTGCCCAAGACAGGTAAAAATCCCGGTTATATGGACAAGCTGCTTAATTCTATTGTTAATGTTTCAATCAAGGCTTACGAGAACAGAGCAGAAGGAAATCTTTATATCGGAACAACACATGTCCCTGAAGCGCAGTTTGATAAAAGAGAACCTGTTGTTCTTCATGATGTTCTTACACGAATAAGATTTGTTCCTGATAATGGAAGTAATGAAACTTGGTTCCTTAATTTTGCTGCTCATCCGAATACTCTTGGCGGAAGTAATCTAAAGGTAAGTGCAGATTATCCTTATTATCTTCGTAAAACAATTTGTGAAAACAAAGATGTAAATGTTCTTTTCGGAATAGGAGCAATAGGTGCTGTTGATCCCGGTGATTTCTGTGAAGATAAAGAAGAGCGTACACGTCTTCAGGGTGAATGTCTCGGTATTGCTGCACTTTCTATAAATAATGACGAACAGCTTGAGTGTAATATTTCAGTGCTTCGTCAGCCGTATTATTGTCCTGTGGACAATGGAGTTCTTGCATTCCTTGCAATGCTTAAGGTTATGAGTTCAAAGAGATATCCTTATGAAAAAGGTGACCTCGGACTTGCACTTAAGACAGAAATGACTTATATCAATATCGGTAAACAGAAGATTCTCCTTCTTCCCGGTGAAAGTTTCCCCGAAACTGTTTATGGCGGTTATGCGGATGCAGAAACTTCAGCTACAGGAAAAGGTCCTGAGATAAATCCTACTCCGTTGGCGGATATTGCAGGTGATAAAAATCTTCTTGTTTTCGGTGTCACAAATGATATGACAGGTTATGTTGTTGCACCTAATGATTTTGTTCTTCATAAAACTCAGGCATACCTCAGTAACGGACGTGACCGATTTGACAGAAGTCATTATCATGAAACAAATTCTCTCGGTTATAATTCAGCTCAGACAATTGCAGATGTGTTTGCCGATGTTGTAAACAGATTTTAATGTTAATAGTTTCATAAAAATTCCCCCGATATTGCTGATGAACTGCCCCAAATTGTGCGGACAGTACAAAAAACACCCCCTATGGTGTTGAATATTAAAATTTAAGTAACATACTGACTTCGTTTTTCGAGCGGAGTCAGTTTTGTTTTTAGTTGAATTCTTTCGTTATTGTAGAAATGGATGTATTCACTTATGAGGATGCGAGCATCCTCATAAGTTTTTAACTTCGTTCTGTAAATACATTCCGTTTTAAGAATTGAGAAAAAATTTTCAGCCATTGCATTATCATATGGATTACCACGTCTTGACATTGAAGGCGTTATGCCGTATGATTTTGTTAGGTTAAAATATGCTGGTGATGTATATTGAAACCCTTGGTCACTGTGGAGTTGCAGCTCTGCGGTGACCTTCTCTTTTCTTTTAGCTGATTTGATAGTGCTTAAAACAAGGTTAATGTTTTGTTCTGTTCCGGTTTTGTAAGCAACAATACTATTATCATACAAATCTCTGATTACCGAAAGATAGAGTATTCCTTGCTGAGTCATGATATATGATATATCCGTTACCCACTTTTGATTTGGTCTGTCAGCTTTAAAATCTCTGTTCAGCAGATTTGGATAGCGATGAAGATAATCACCATAATTACGATATCTCTTTCTTCTGATTACCGATAACAGGTTATATTTCTGCATGATTCTTAATATTGTCTTTGGATTGTGATGTATCCCTTGTCTTTCAAGCCATATATGTACTCTACGATAACCGTAAGTTTTACCACACCTTTCTTGACATTCTTGTATCTTTTTTGCCAACGGTAAATCCTTTGCAGGTATATTCATTCTTTTTACATAGTCATAGTAACCGCTTCTTGAGACATTAAAGAATCGGCACATTTTACTTATTGAATACTTATCCTTATGGCGATAGATAACCATAAATTTTACACTTGTTCTCACTTCCTTTCTGTGAGCGAGAGAAAATTCCGCATCAATTCATTTTCCATTTCCAAACGTTTAATATATCTATCCTTGCTTGCCATTTCATATTGTAGTTGTGCATGCTTACTTAACTTTTGAATCGATGGTGGCAAAGCTGTTCCGTCTTTTTGTGTTCTTCCTTTTGCTCTGAGTGGTATTACCTCCGATTTTTTCTTTTGCTTCCTATTATACCTTTTTGTAAATTCGTGTATTTGTTCTGCTGTAAACCCTAACTTATCGCCTATTTCCTTTCTGGTTAATCCTTCAGCTTTTAATCCAATATTTCTTTTTCGTACTGTTGTATGTGTCTGTATTTTCTGGGCATAAAAATTCCTCCTATGATAGTTTATTCTACCATAGGAGGGGTTCTTTTTCTATTGTCCGTTTTTAATGGACTTGTTCATGATGCATATCGGGGGATAAGTTTTTTTGTATTATTTATTCGAAAATTTCCATGATTTCATGAATGAGAGTGAGAATAACATTCTTTAAAATTCTGATGAATCTTTCAATCATTGTTTCTGTTTCGTAAGGTGCATCTTCACCTGTTCCGCCGTAGCAACCGATATTGTTGCTTGTAATTTCATTGCCGAAGAAATCTTTTGTAAGTCCGTCATCAATTTTAATTCCGGCGCCGATGAGTGGTGAATTTTTTGAAAGAATATAGCTGTAAATATCTTCTGTGTCATTGCCCACAAAACCGGGAAGAATATTGAGAGAATTTACGTCAATAAGGGGAGTCATTGCATTGTAATAACAGTTGTTTGAGACTTTGTTTCCTCTGATAATATTATCAATATCGTATGCAATTGCACAACCTTCAGTCATTACAAAAATATTATTTGCAACAATAGAGTTGTACATGTTTTTAAGATGAAAGTCTTCAGAATTGATTATTGTGTTATTATAGAAATTGAGTTCATATTCGCCTTCATCGCAACATGAAGTTGTGCTTCTTCCGCCGTTATCATTAATTGAAAGGCAATAACGAACGGTATTGCCATGATGACCGCTGTATTTGGGATTGTTACACATGAATCGCATATTATCATGTGAATAAATATACTGGTATGTACAATTGTGTGAATATGAGTCAAAGTCAACCGTCATGCCGTCACCGTAGTTTTTCTGACCTGCAATTTCACAATACTGAACTGTACTGTTTATGCTTCCCCAGAACCAACATGCAGCTGTAAAGAACTGAATTTCTCCGTTTTCATCAAGACCTTCACCCAGACATGTGTCAATCATTCTGCAGTCTGTAACAAGTGCTCCGTCACAAATGCCGATAAGGATAGCTTCAGCATCCATGTTGTGAAGATAACAATTTTTGATGAGAAGACCTTCATTGAAAACAGGATCTATATCTTCTTCATTTTCTACCCATGCATTTCCTTCTTCATTCCATGAACCCCAGATGATAAAGCCGTTTGCAACATCATAAACTTCACAGTCGGAGATTGTAAGATCATTTACAGGATATCTTGACGCAGCAGGGAATGATTTTACCATAACTGCAGCTCTGGCAACAGCAGCACCGTTTTGACAATCTGAACGTCCGTTTACTTTACCGTTTGGCATATCGTAAAAATAAACGTTGTCAATTGTAATGCCGACTGATTCTTTGTTGATAGTGTTGATCCAGATACCGCCACCATTTGGTGCTGTTATATTAAGATCAGAAACAGTGATATATGAACTGTCAATTATTGTTAATACTTCTTTTGCATTGTTTGTATAAAGAACAGCAGTTTCACCTTCACCATATGATGATATAATGATAGGCTTTTCTTTTGTTCCTGTCCAGTCAGTTATAAGAATTTCATTTTCATATCTGCCACCGTTTCTGAAAAGAAATTTATCTCCAGGATTAACTTTTGTGAGTTTGAGACCATAAATAGTTTTTACAGCTTCTTCGGGGCTTAATGCACTGTTATTATCATCACCATCAATTGAATCAATGTAATAGGTGACAGTGGTGTCAACAGCAAATGCAGCAACTGACATGCAGCATATTAGCGTGCACAGTGCAACGATTACACTTATAAGTTTTTTGTATTTTTTCATTGAAAAACATCCTTTCAATAATTATATGTTAATTTTATCATTATGAAGTTGAATATTCAATACTTTCTTTTTGCAAAAGAAAATATAATGATTAATTAAATAAAAAAAAATCAACGAAAACTATTGACAAAAGAACTTTTTGTGATATAATAACTAAAGCACAAGAGATTTGGACCATTAGCTCAGTTGGTTAGAGCAACCGGCTCATAACCGGTTGGTCCGGGGTTCGAGTCCCTGATGGTCCACCATAAATAATATAGGGGTATAGCTCAGTTGGTAGAGCAGCGGTCTCCAAAACCGCGTGCCGAGGGTTCGAGCCCTTCTGCCCCTGCCACATTAAGTTCGGATTCTTTTTATAAATGAATTCGGGCTTATTTTTTTAACATATGATTGATTCAAACAAAATATAAAAGAGGTGAATTGTATGGGGGAAATTTTTCATAATGTCGGAATTCTTGCACATGTCGATTCAGGAAAAACATCATTGACAGAGCAACTCTTGTTTTATACCGGTGCAATTCGCCATGCAGGTAATGTTGATGATGGAACAACATCGACTGATAGTCTTTCTGTCGAAAAGCAAAGAGGTATTTCTGTGCGCACTGCGATAGCAACTACGCATTGGGAAGGTATAACAATTAACATAATTGATACACCAGGGCATATTGACTTTGCCGGTGAAGTTGAACGTGCATTGTCTGCTCTTGATTATGCTGTAGTTATTGTATCTGCAGCAGATGGAGTACGTGCTCATACAGAAAATATTCTGAATTGTCTTGATAATGCAAAAATTCCCAGAGTTGTGTTTATAAATAAAACAGATAGAACAGGTTCTGATATCAATAAGGTTATAAAAGAACTTAAAAGTATATCTTCTCAAACATACATTCCTCTTTTTACTGTTGATAATGAAGGCACAGAAGATTGTTGTGTCAGAAGCATTGATGATGAAACATTCAGACATAATGCTACTGAATTACTTGCCGATTTTTGTGATGAAGCAGCAGATTTATATCTTAATGAATCATTATTGCAGCTTGAACGTGCACAGGAAATTATACGTCAAGAAATAATTGATTGTAATCTTTGTCCGGTTGTTTTCGGTAGTGCAAAATATTCTGTCGGAATAAAGGAATTGCTTGAAACTTTTGTAAAATATATGCCGGATTCAAAAAACAAAGAAACAGAAAATTTATCCGGAATTATATTTAAAATAGAACACGATAAATCTTTAGGTAAAATATCGCACATACGTCTTTTCGGAGGACAGATTTCAAACAGAGACGAGGTTGAACTTTTTGCTCCGACAAATAATACAATAATTTTATCTGATACAGTTGCCACTGAAGTTAAACCTCCTGTTAAGGAAAAAGTATCACAAATAAAGAAGTTTCTCGGTTCTAGAAGTTCTGATATAGGAGTAATAAGAGGCGGAGACGTCGCTGCAATATGTGGATTACCGTCAGCTAAAAATGGATTTTATATAGGATCACCTATAAATAAAGAACAAGGCAGACTTGTCAATCCGTTTTTGCGAGTCAAAGTAACTTCTGCAGATTACGATGTCCTTAAACTTCCGCAGCTTGCAGCTGCATTTTCTGAATTATCAGATGAAGAACCGTATATTGATGCCAAGTGGGAAAACGGTCAGAAGGAAATTACTATAAGCACAACAGGAAAAATACAGCTTGAAGTTCTTTCTAATCTTCTAAAAGAACGATATAATATGGATGCAGTGTTTTCTGCACCTACGGTAATATATAAAGAAACACCATCTTGTGCCGGCACAGCCGCTGCCCGTTATACTATGCCGAAACCTTGTTGGGCAGTTGTTGAATTCTATATTGAACCGATGCCGAGAGGATATGGTGTTTCATATCATGGTAAATTACCTTCCGATCAGTGTTATTACAGATATCAGTCGCATATTCATACCTCATTCAATAAATGTATCGAACAAGGACTTCACGGATGGGAAGTAACAGATTTTAAGTGTACTCTTGTCGGTGGTGAACATCACACAATTCATACACATCCGCTTGACTTTTTTGTTTGTACACCGATGGCTTTCATGAATGGTCTTTCACATACAGGAACGACGATTCTTGAACCCTTGCTTAAAATACGTGTTGTTATTTGTGAAGATATTGCAGGTAAAGTGTTTTCTGAAATAATTAAAATGGGAGGAGAGTATGACAGTCCTGTCATACACGCAGGTGTTGTAAGTATTGAGGCAATTGTGCCTGTTGCAACTTCTATGAATTTCCCTGAACGTCTTGCAGTTTTATCTGCTGGGAAAGCAGTG
>JAZOUN010000037.1:0-12344 GCA_045658165.1 Acutalibacteraceae bacterium | reverse complement strand
TCAGTCTGCGGTTCAACTCTTGCTCTTATGGCAGCAGGTGTTCCCATCAAGGCTCCCGTTGCAGGTATTTCATGCGGTCTTATCACAGAAGGCGACCGTTTCATGACTATGGTTGATATCCAGGGTCTTGAAGACTTCTTCGGCGATATGGACTTCAAGGTTGCAGGTACAAAGAACGGTATCACAGCTATCCAGATGGACCTTAAGGTTCACGGTCTTACTCCCGAAATCATCAAGGAAGCTCTTCAGAAGACACACGATGCAAGAAACCACATCATCGACAATGTAATGCTTCCCTGTATAGCAGAACCCAGAGCAGAACTTTCAAAGTATGCTCCCAAGCTTCTTTCAACTAAGATTGATGTTGATAAGATCGGTGATGTTATCGGTAAGCAGGGTAAGGTTATTCAGAAGATCTGTGCAGAATGCAACTGTAAGGTTGACGTTGAAGAAGACGGTTCAATCTTTGTTACAGCACAGGATATTGAAGATGCAAGACGTGCTCTTGATATCATCGAAACAATCGCTAAGGATCCTGAAGTCGGCGCAATCTACAAGGGTGTTGTTACAAGACTTATGTCATTCGGTGCATTCGTAGAAATCGCTCCCGGTAAGGAAGGTATGGTTCACATCAGCCAGCTCGACGTAAAGAGAACTGAAAAGGTTGAAGATGTTGTTAATGTAGGCGACGAAATCATCGTTAAGGTTCTTCCCGTTGACGATCAGGGCAGACTCAATCTTTCAAGAAGAGATGCTCTTATCGAGGTTGAAGGTCTTGTTCCCGAAAACGAACCCGCACAGGAAAGAAAGCCCCGCAAGGACTTCAAGGGCGGCAGAAGAAACGGCAACAGACACCACGACTAATTAAATAATTTCAGCATACTGCAAGTCAGTATGCTGATTTTTTTTATTCAGAATGACATATGGTAAAATATACATAAATACATTCTTGTGTATTGAAAATTATATACAATTGTGCTATTATTATAAAAAATAACAATTTGGAGGTAGAATTATGAAAATTAAAATGAAAAAAGTTTTGTCACTTCTTTTGACATTGATAATGATATTTTCAATGTTTGCTTGCTTTGAAATGACGTCTCATGCTGCTGCAAAAGTAATCGCAAGTGGTACATGCCACACAAATATTTATGGTGGTATTCCCGACGGTTATGTTGAATGGTCACTCGATTCCGACGGCACATTGAGAATTACCGGTAACGGAAGTATGGAGACAAGGGAAGATGCATGGACTAATTATTGGGAAGCATATTCCGAACAAATAAAAAAAGTAATTGTCGGTGAAGGTGTCAAGAACCTTTCATCAGGTGCATTCATATTCTGTAAAAATCTTGAAGAAGTACAGTTGCCGGAGTCTCTTCAGCGTATTGAAAGCCGTGCATTTTTTGTATGTGAAAATCTTGTTTCAATTACAATTCCCAAGAATGTTAAGTATATTGAAGACGAAGTTTTTGCATGGTGCGCGAAGCTTGAAGAAATTACATTTTTATGCGATGCCCCTGAGTATGTTGATGCTTCTGTTTTCTATGAATCAACTGCAATCAAAAAAATAAATGCCCCTGCAAATGCTTCTTTTATTACAAAAGATATGCTGGTCGGAACAGCATTGTATGAAGATAAGAGTAATTGGACAGGTGATTCTCTGATTATCGGTAATACTCTTGTTGCGCTTGATGAAAATTTCAGTGGCGATTATGTTTGTCCCGAAAATGTTAAGAATGTTGCAGCCTCAGCTTTTTCAGGTTGCTCTCAGCTCACAAGTGTTGTGTTGCCTGATAATCTTGTGACATTAGAGAATGATCTTTTCAGTAATTGTCAGGCTTTAGAAAAAGTTGTAATTCCCGATTCAGTTAAATACATCCGAAACGGTGTTTTTTTGGGTTGTTTTTCGCTTAAGCAGATAGATTTGCCTGCAGGTTTGCTCGAAATAGGCAAGTATGCATTTGAGGGTTGCACATTTGCAGAAATCTGGCTTCCTGAAAGCCTTAAACTTCTTGATGACTGTGCATTCAGCGGATGTACAATGCTTGAAGAAATAATAATCCCCGCATCTGTTGAATGTCTCGGCAGATCCTTGTTCAGCGAATGTAATTCACTTGAAACTATGGCTGTCCTGAGTAAAAATTGTGATACAGGTCTCGGTTATGATACTCTTGAAGATGTATATAACAATAGCGGAAATATGTTTTTCATTCCGTCTGATTGTTTCGATATAGTTCCCGAACAGACAACAGTTTATTGTTATGAGGCATCTACAATGCATGTATTCTGCCTTGTTGTTGACAGAACATTCAGTTTTGATGTAGCAGAGTATGCTGAAAAACATCATTCATATTGGAGAATTGCAACGTCCGATATCAGTATTGAACTTAATGAAGAAAACAAAATTGCAACAATTACGCAGACTGCATTGACAGAAGATATAGTAAGACTGACTCAGAAGGAAAATGCAGCTGTATATAATGCTGATGGTGAAAAAATCAGTGATGACACTTATATCGGTACCGGTTTTGTTGTCAGATTCTCTGATGATCAGGGGAATGTAACAGAAGAATACACTGTTGTTGTTCCTTGTGACGTAGACGGTAACGGTGAAGTCACAGCATCCGATGCCCGTACAACTCTCAGAGCATCTGCAGGACTTTCCACAGTAGAGGGATTTTATGCAATGGCTGCAGACAGAGACAATAACAATGAACTCACAGCATCCGATGCAAGAACAATTCTTCGTAAATCAGCAGGGCTTGAATAAAATAAAAGCTGTCTCAGACGAGACAGCTTTTTCTTATGCAAAGGGAGTGCTTATGTGTTTTAATCTGAAGTTTACAATTTCTCTTTCGAGTGTGTGCCTGTGAAGACTCAGTATCAATCCCACTGCAATGTAAATACAAAGGTTTGATGAACCGCCGGCACTGAGGAAGGGAAGTGTAATACCTACAACAGGAAGCAACTGAAGACACATTCCGATATTGACTATTACCTGTGCCCCTATCATTGCCGCAACACCGCAGCAAAGAAGATATACCGTACTGTCGTTTGAATTTCTTCCGATATGAATAATTCTTATTACAATCAGTGTAAACACTGCAAGGGTTAAAAGACACCCAATAAGTCCGAGTTCTTCGCCTATTACAGAAAAGATCATATCATTTTCGTTTTCAGGCACGAGACCGCCTTGCGTGTAAGGTCCGTTGAAAAGTCCTCTGCCGAATATCCCGCCGTTTTTGATTGCCGCAAGCCCTCTCTGCTGCTGGAATATGATGTCAGGATATTCTTCCGGATTAATAATCGCCAATATTCTGTCTTTTTGAATACTGCTTAATACATATTTCCATGCAACGGGTGTTGCAACAGCAACAAGCAGACCACCCATAAGGAAATATCTTAAATTAAGACCTGCAACAAAAAGCATCACAATGAAAATCATTATGAAAATAAGTGCACTTCCGAGGTCACCGCTTATCATAACAAGTAATACCGGGACTGCACCGTGAATACAAAGAAGTAAAACATTTTTTATTGAATTTATGTTGTCTCTGACAGCATCAATATGAACTGAAAATGTTATAATAAATCCTATTTTTACAAGTTCTGACGGCTGAAAGTAGAGACCTGAATTACCAAGAACTATCCATGTTTTTACATCAGGTCTTTCAGGCGGTCCTACACCCACGTTTGGTATAAACAGTATCAGCATAAGCAAGAGACACACGCCGCCGATTATCGGCCAGAACCTGACAATAAAATTGTAATCTATAACCGATATTATCAGTGACATTATCACACCTGCCGAAACTGCAATCAGCATAACTTTTGCGTCTCGTGACAGCAGCTGAGCATCAGTTTTTGTGGCGCTGGAAACCAGCAGTACTCCTGCCGCTGATATCAGAAAACATAAAAACAATAAAATTTTATCTGTTTCCTTGATAAAGCTCTTTATTTGTGTTATAATCTTATTCATAGATTTTTATCTTCCCGTTTTTACATTTCTTTTTTTTATTATAACTTTATCCTCTTTTTTTTTCAAGTACATTTTATAAAGGTTGTTAATATATATGAAAGTATTCTCTTCTCAAAGCGAAAAAGATACTCTTGAAATTGCCGGTGAATTTGCAGGGCAGCTCAGGGGCGGAGACGTTGTAGCCTTTACCGGCGGAATGGGTATGGGTAAAACAGTTTTTGTCCGTGGCTGTGTAAATGCTCTCGGAATAGATGCTTATGTCAGCAGTCCCACTTTTTCAATTGTAAATGACTACGGCGGAGACATAAATGTATATCATTTTGATATGTACCGTGTAGAGAGTTGGGATTCACTTTATTCAACGGGATTTTTTGATTATATGAACGAAAACAGTATTCTGTTTGTTGAATGGAGCGAGAATATTGAAAATGTTCTTCCCGAAAATACAGTTTATGTTAATTTTACTCGCGGGGAAGAAGACTGTGAACGAAAAATTGAGATTTGCGGAGGTAACGGAAGATGGTAATTCTCGGTATTGAAAGTTCAGCTTTATCTGCATCTGCAGCTGTTGTTAAAGACGGAAAGCTTCTTTCTGAAATGTTTCTGAATGTAGGTCTTACTCATTCACTTACACTTATGCCTCTTATAAAGCAATCTCTTGAGAATGCAGGTCTTACTGTTGATGATATTGACGCCGTAGCCGTCAGTAACGGTCCCGGATCTTTTACGGGTGTCAGAATCGGTGTTTCTACAGCTAAAGGTATCGCTCAGCCGGGTAACAAAAAATGTGTTCCCGTATCTACTCTTGAAGCTATTGCATATCCTCTTGCAGATTCAGATTGTATTGCAGCAACTGTTATGGATGCAAGATGTCAGCAGGTATATTGTGCACTGTTTGATTGCGGAAATTCCGTCATTACTCGTCTTACGGAAGATGATGCAATTTCTCTTGAAAATCTTTGCGAAAAATTAAAAGAATATAATAAGCGTATCGTTCTTATCGGTGACGGAGCTGATATTGCATATGATTATTTATACGGCAAAACAGAAAATATCTCTAAAGCATTGCCTATGAATAAGTATCAGAAAGCTTCAAGTGTTGCTTTTACCGCAGAAAAAATGATAGAAAATAATATTTCTGTTACAACTGCAAATGACCTTGTGCCTTCTTATCTCAGACTTTCACAGGCTGAACGTGAACTTAAAAAGAAAAAGGAGAATATATAATGAAAATTGCAATTGGTTCAGATCATGCAGGTTTCCCCCTTAAAGAGGAAATCAGAAAATACCTTGATGAAAAAGGTGTTGAATATATTGATTGCGGTGTGTATGAAGAGGCTTCAGCCGATTATCCCGTGCAGGCAAAGAATACCTGTGATAAAATCGTTTCAGGGGAGTGTGTAAGAGGCATTCTCTGCTGCGGTACAGGAATAGGTATATCAATGGCTGCAAACAAAGTAAAGGGTATCAGAGCTGCCTGCTGTTCAGATTATTTCAGCGCTAAGTACACAAGACTTCATAATGATGCAAATGTTCTTTGTCTCGGAGCAAGAGTAATCGGTGCAGGTGCTGCACTTGAACTTGTTGATGTATTCCTTAATACTGAGTTTGAGGGCGGACGTCATCAGAGACGTGTAGATCTTATTACAGAAATTGAAAATAATCAGTAAAACAAAAAGCCATGTCTTACGACATGGCTTGATTTGTTCATTATAAAAATTAATGAATTAAACTGCTCTTGTAACCTTACCTGAACGAAGGCAACGGCTGCATACATGAATTCTCTTGGGTGTGCCGTTTACAACAGCTTTAACTTTCATAACATTGGGCTTCCAGGTTCTGTTGGTTCTTCTGTGTGAGTGAGAAACCTTGATACCGAAAGCTACATCTTTTCCGCAGATATCACATTTAGCCATGCGGAATGCACCTCCTTTTACGTTGATGGGGATTGCATAAATGCAAAATACCTCATCTTGTAACTAAAACTATATTTTACGCACTATATAGTAACAGATTTAGATGTTAATTGCAATAGTTTTTTCTAAAATAATTGAAAAATATTTGCTTTTTTTTCATTATAATTGCTGTTTTTGCGTGAATATTAAAAAAAATTGCAATTATTGAAAAAATCTATTGCAAAATTTAAAATTATGATATATAATGATTATCGAACATTTGTACAATTAACATCCTTGAAAGGAAGAAAATATTATGGCAGACAAACAGAAAGCTCTTGAAACTGCTCTTTCTCAGATCGAAAAGAAATACGGTAAAGGTGCAGTTATGCGTCTTGGTGAAAGCAGCGCAATGAACGTTGAGGCTATCCCCACAGGTTCTCTTACACTTGACGATGCTACAGGTATCGGCGGACTTCCCAAGGGCAGAATTGTTGAAATATACGGTCCCGAATCATCAGGAAAAACAACTCTTGCACTTCATGTTGTTGCTGAAGCTCAGAAAATGGGTGGTGAGGCAGCGTTTGTTGATGCCGAACATGCTCTTGATCCTGTTTATGCTGCAAATCTCGGTGTAGATGTGGATTCACTTCTTGTTGCTCAGCCTGACAACGGTGAACAGGCTCTTGAAATTACAGAAGCTCTTGCAAGATCAGGTGCTATTGATATTATTATTGTTGACTCTGTTGCTGCTCTTGTTCCTAAGGCAGAAATTGAAGGTGATATGGGAGATTCTCATGTCGGTCTTCATGCAAGACTTATGTCTCAGGCTCTCCGTAAGCTCACAGGTGCAATTGCAAAGTCAAATACACTTGTTGTTTTTATAAATCAGCTTCGTGAAAAAGTTGGTGTTATCTACGGTAACCCCGAAGTTACAACAGGCGGACGTGCACTCAAGTTCTATTCAACAAACAGAATTGATGTAAGAAAGTCAGAACAGCTCAAGGGTACAGGCAGTGAAATCGTAGGTTCAAGAACAAAATGTAAGGTTGTAAAGAATAAGGTTGCACCTCCTTTCAAAACTGCAGAATTTGATATTATGTACGGTACAGGTATTTCAAAAACAGGTGAAATGGTTGATATCGGTGTAATGTATAACGTTATTCAGAAAAGCGGTGCATGGTTCTCATACGGTGATATCCGTCTCGGTCAGGGCAGAGAGAATGTTAAAGCATATTTTGAACAGAACCCTGAATTTGCCGCAGAAGTTGAAGAAAAAATCCGTCAGGCAATGCAGAAAACTGCAGATGAAAAAGCAACTTCAGGCAGTTCTGCTTCCAAGGCTGCTGTTGCAGGTCCCAAATCAGTAGCCGCAGCAAAAACAAGACTTGATGTTACGGTAGATGATGACGATTAATGATAATTAAAACAGAGCCTTCAAAAGGCGGCAAGTTATCTTTATTTGCAGATGATGAATACATTATGACCGTTGATCCCGATACATGGTATTCTCTTGATTATTCCAACGGCTGCGAAATTGATAACGAAGAATTTGAAAATCTGAAATTTCTTATAGATTCAAGAAAAGCTTATGCTCAGGCTCTCAGGGTTTTGACTCTGAGGGCTCATTCTGCTGATGAACTGTATAAAAAGCTTATAAAAAAGCATATGCCCGAATGTGCAAGGTATGCAGTGGAAAAGTGCAGAGAACTGGGATTTATAGACGATGAGGATTTTGCTGTCAGATATGCATCAGAACTTGCATCAAAAAAGAAATACGGACTCTCCCGCATAAGAAATGAACTATATCTTAAAGGGATTGACAGAGATCTGGCAGAATCAGTGCTGAATAATCTTGAAATTGATTTTTCGGCAAGTATTATTGAAACAGTAGAGAAAAAGTACTCTTCCTGCCTCAATGATGAAAAGGGAAGACGACGCATGATAGCCGGACTGATGCGTGCAGGTTTTACTTATAGTGATATACGCTCAGCTCTTGCAGATTATGATATACCGGAGGATGAATGAAATGAGCTGTAACGTAGGTTTTATTTCACTTGGTTGTCCTAAAAATCAGGTGGACGCCGAACTTATGCTTTCAAAACTTCAGAAAGCAGGATTCAATATTGTTGATGTTGCATATGAAGCAGATGTAGTTATTATCAATACATGCGGCTTTATTGAAGATGCAAAAAAAGAGGCTATTGATAATATTCTTGAAATGGCAGAACTTAAAAAGGATAATTGTATTCAGAAAATTATCGTAACAGGCTGTCTTGCAGAGCGTTATCAGTCAGAAATGATGGCAGAGTTCCCTGAAGTGGACGGAGTAATCGGTCTCGGTGCAAACGGTGATATTGTAGAAGCTGTAAATGCAGTTATGAATAATGAAAAAATCAGTTCATTCCCCGAAAAAGAGAAAATGCCTCTGGGGGGTGAGCGTCTTCTTACTACACCTCAGCACTGGGCATATCTTAAGATTGCAGACGGTTGTTCAAACTGTTGTACCTATTGTGCGATTCCTGCCATCCGCGGAGGTTTCCGTTCAAGACCTATGGAGGAAGTTGTTGAAGAAGCTCAGAAACTCGCTGCAGACGGCACAAAGGAAATCATAATAATTGCTCAGGACACTACAAGATACGGTCTTGATCTCTATGGTGAGCTTAAACTTCCCGAACTTCTCAGACAGCTTAATAAAATTGACGGTCTTGTATGGATCAGAATGCTTTATTGCTATCCTGACAGAATAACTGATGAACTTATTGATACAATGGCTGAGTGTGATAAAGTACTTCATTATATTGATATTCCTCTTCAGCATGCGGACGGAAGAATTCTCAAAGCTATGAACAGAAGCGGAGACAGAGAATCGCTTGAAGCTCTTATCGATAAAATCAGAGAAAAAATGCTCGATGTTGTTCTTCGTACAACATTTATAACAGGCTTCCCGGGTGAAGATGAAGACGCATTCAATAATCTTGCTGAATTTGTTGATGATATAATGTTTGACAAACTCGGTTGTTTTGCTTATTCAGCAGAAGACGGTACTCCTGCTGCAGAAATGGAAAATCAGGTTGATGAAGAAGTCAGAAAACACAGAGCCGATGTTATTATGGAACAGCAGTATGATATTTTTGAGTACAAACAGAGAAAACTCATCGGCACAACTGTCAAGTGTATAGTTGAAGGTTATGATGCGTACACCGACAGCTATTTCGGCAGAACATGGATGGATGCACCCGAAATTGATTCCGTTGTATATTTCACAGGTATCGGAGATTACAATGAGGGTGATATAGTTGATGTTGAAATTTTTGACATCAATGAGTATGATCTTATGGGAGAGATAGTAAAATGAGTGTTGATCTTAATTTGCCAAACAAACTGACAATTTTAAGAATTATCTTAACTCCTATCTTTTTATTTCTTTTTATTGCAGATTTTATACCTTATAATCATCTGTTTGCGTTAATCGTATTCTGTATTGCAGCAATAACTGATCTGGCAGACGGAAAAATTGCAAGAAAATTTAATATCGTTACAAATTTCGGTAAAATTGCCGATCCTATTGCAGATAAAATACTCACAACTGTTGTGTTGCTTTGTTTTATGCAGCTTAAATTGTGCAGTATTTGGGTTCTTCTGATAATTCTTCTCAGAGAATTTACTGTTTCTGCAATAAGAATTGCAGCCGCTTCTCAGGGATCAGTGATTCCTGCAAATATTTACGGAAAAGTAAAAACTGTTTTTCAGATGGTATTTTCAATTTTTGTTCTCTTGTTGCTTTCAGTACAGGATTTTATTCCGTCAGGAATTCCTTATATGGAAATCTTTGTTCCCGTAATGATGTGGATGCTTGCGCTTGTAACGTTGTTTTCAGGTTATGTTTACATAAAAGACAGCCTGAAAGTAATTGATTTTAAAATCTAACACATAAACGCATAACCATAAGCGATTATGATTATGCGTTTTTTTATATTTGATGATAAATTTAGCTTGATATTCAGTTGTAAAAATTGTATAATTACTCTGTGGTGATTAATCAGTGAATACGTATTTTAATGAAATAACATCCAAAACTGTAAATAAGCAGAGTGACGGTACTGTTTATAAGATTCCTGCAGGAGCGTTGTGCGGTAACGGTGACCTCGGTGTCGTTTTTGATAATGACGAAAAAGATCTGCTGATTCATATATCAAAATGTGATTTCTGGAAGTTTACTCCCGGAGCTCATGGTGAAGGCGGAATAAAAACGGTGGGCAGTCTGCGTATTACAAATGTTGATTTGTCTTCATATAACATAAAACAATATTTTAATAAAGGGCTGCTTGAGTGTAAATTAGGTGAAACAACAATAGAGTTTTTTGTTGCACCCGAAAATCTTATTTATATTCAGATAAAGTCTGCTGATAACGGAGAGTTTCCGTCTGTGTCCGTTGAAATGCCTGATACATGCAATTCAAGAAATTTTGAATTCAATGATATGGGACTCAAGTGGCATCTCAGAAAGTTCGACGGCAGGGAAGTTACTTGCGAAACTGCAGTTACTGTGTGTTGCGGAAGGCTTGGTACTGAACGTAATGATGGTATAAAGACTGTTCGTTATTGTGTTTCCGTTGTCACAAATTTTGATGATGAGCAGTATGTCAGCCGCGGTATTGATATGGTTGTGCATTCTGATTACGATAAGGATAAACACAGCACCGAACAAAAGTGGAAAAAATTCTTCGGTGCATCAAAAATATCAATTCCCGATAAGAGAATTGAAAAATTCTATAACGCGAGTCTTTATCACCTTGCTTGTTGTATGGGGAATAAAGAGTTCCCACCAGGACTTTTCGGTAACTTTATTACTGATGATTTCTTTCCCTGGGCCGGTGATTATCATCTTAATTATAACTATGAAGCTCCGTATTACTGCATTTTTTCTTCAAATCATCCCGAATTGTTTGACGGTTATATGACGCCCGTTAATCAGATGCTTAATGAAGGACGTAAAATGGCAGGATTGTTCGGCTGCAAAGGTGTAGCTTTTCCTGTAAGCTTCGGACCTAAAGCACTTGACCTTTATTCACAGAAGGATTGTAAAGAACACGGTATTCTTTTTCTCGGTCAGAAGAGTCATGCAGCGTATACATGTGTTATTCCTGCAATGCATTGGTATTCAACTTATGATAAAGAATATGCTCTTGAGAATTATTATGAGTTTGTCTATGAAACAGCCCGGTTCTGGGAGGATTATCTTGTTAAGGAAAAGGGCAGATACGTGATAAAAAACGATGCTGCACATGAAATTCCTTATTATCGTGGTGATAAGTTTAATTATTTTACTCACAAGAGTCAGATCGAAGCTGTAAATGCAATTAATTCTTTAGGTCTGGTAAAACTTCTTTTCAGAACTGTATATGATATGTCCCGTGAGCTTGGTGTGCATCACGAAAAGTATGAATTATGGGAAGAGATCAATGAGAATCTCAGTGATTTTCCCACATTTATCAAGCGTGGCAAACGTTGTTTCCGATATACCAAAAAAGGTATGCGTTGGAGAACCGATAATACAGTAGGTCTTCAGCATATTTATCCTGCATCGCATATTGGTTTATCGTCAGACAGAAAAATGCTCAGAATTGCCCGTAATACATATTTTATAAACGACAGAACACTTGATGATAACGGTTCTAATTCATATCTGCCCGCAGGTGCAAGAATCGGTGTTTCACCTGATTGGCTCATTGACGCAGTAAGACGTAATATCGATACTTTCGGTATGCCGAATCTTCTTTTCAGGCATCACGGCGGCGGAATAGAGCATCTTACAACAATTCCGGCGACTGTCAATGAGATGCTGATGCAAAGTCATGAAGGTATAATCAGAGTTTTTCCCTGTTGGAACAAAAAAGAAGATGCAGCCTTCGAAAATCTTCGTGCAGACGGTGCATTTCTTGTGTCTTCCTGTCTTGAAAACGGGACAATTACATCTCTTAAGATTAAAAGTCTTGCAGGCAGAAAATGTACTGTTGAATGTGAGCATGTTACATCTGTTGTCCGAGTTCATGACAGAAAGAAAATAAAATTCAAAGTATCAGATAATTTTATATCATTCAACACTGAATCCGGATGTGAATATATTATAAACTAAAAAAACTCCCGTATGAGAATTCATACGGGAGAAAATTATTTTTATTTAAGAATTAGCCGAGTTCAGCAAAGTACTTGATTGTACGAACCATCTGGCTTGTGTAGCTGTTTTCATTGTCATACCATGAAACAACCTGAACCTGGTAAAGATCGTCACCAATCTTAGCAACCATTGTCTGTGTAGCATCGAAGAGTGAGCCGTACTTCATGCCGATAACGTCTGAAGAAACGATTTCGTCTTCGTTGTAGCCGAAGCTTTCTGAAGCAGCAGCCTTCATAGCAGCGTTGATGCCGTCCTTTGTTACGTCTGCGCCCTTAACAACAGCTGT
>JAZOUN010000036.1:0-21821 GCA_045658165.1 Acutalibacteraceae bacterium | reverse complement strand
TGTTGATTGCTTTTGAATAAAAATAATCTCCGGCGGTTATTCCGTCGGAGTTGTTTTTTCTTCTTTTTTAAGCTTTTTAAAGAACCAAATCAGAAACGGAACACTTACTGTGAATGTTAAAGCGTCAGAAATCGCCTGAGAGTACTCTATTCCGGTTAAATTTATCAATTTGGGTAAAATCATTATAAGCGGTATAAAAAACAGTCCCTGGCGGCAGCAGGAGAGTATTGTGGCAGGCACCGATTTGCCGACCGATTGAAGGAGACAATTTGCAACGATTGTAGTCGCCATTAAAGGCATTGCAATTGCCTGTGCTCTCAATGCAGCTGTGCCGATTTCAATAACAGCCATGTCTTCCGCACGGAAAATCTGCATTATATAAGGAGCAAACGCAAAGATTCCGATTGCAAGTAATGTCATAAGAATCGTATCTGTTATAATTGTGAATCTGAATGCTTTTCTGACACGGTCAAAATGTTTTGCACCGTAATTATATCCGGCAACGGGCATAAATCCCTGACCGATGCCGATACAGATGCAGAAAACCAGCATTGCAACTTTAGTTGTGATAGACATTGCTGCAATTGCTTCGTCACCATAGCTGTTGGCTGCTTTATTGAGCATAACAGTAGCAACACTTGCAAGTCCCTGACGTGTGAGTGACGGCATACCTGTTAGAATGATTTCCCAATAGTTTTTCAGTTTAAGTGAAACATTCTTGATGTTCAGACTGATGTTACTTTTCTTAAAAATGAACATTGAAATGAGAATAACAAAGCTGATGCTCTGGCTGATAAGCGTTGCAAGTGCCGCACCTGCTGTGCCCATTTCTAAATTAAATATAAATATAGGGTCAAGAATAATATTGATTACTCCGCCCGTTGCAAGACCTATCATTGAAAGAGCAGCTTTGCCTTCCGAACGCAGGATATTATTCAGAACGAAGGATGCACAGATAAACGGTACACCCCAGATGATGTAATTTGCATATGAGATTGTGTAGCCGATATTCGTTTCTGTTGCACCGAGAAGTGTCATAATTTCTTCTATAAAGAGCAGTCCTGCAACAAGAAATATAAGTCCGAAAAGAATGGCTGTATAAAATGATGTTGCCGCATAAGTGTCGGCGGCTTTTTTATCTTTTTCACCGAGTTTTCTTGCAAGAAGACTTCCTGCACCCATACCGAGTGTAAAACCGACAGCCTGAACGATTGTCTGCACTGAAAATACGATTCCGACAGCACTGCTTGCACTTGTTGAAAGCTGTGATACGAAAAATGTGTCTGCAAGTGAATAAATTGAAGTAACGAGCATGCTTATTGTGGTCGGAAGTGCAAGTTTTGCAACAAGACGGGGAATAGGCGTCTGTGTCATTTTTATAAATTGTTTTTCATTTTTCTTATTATCCATAATCAGCCGCCTCACAGAATAATCATTTTGTCATCACCGTCTTTGTTATAAAGACCGAATGCTTCATTGTCATCGCTTAAAAATATTTTAAGGTATGTATCGAAATTGGGGGATAACTGATATTTTCCGAAATCTTCTTTATATATCCAGAAAACTTCGCCTTCGTCTGTTTTATCAACCAATTCACCACTGAATTCATTTGATTTATAAAGCAGAACAATATATCTTTCATCAGTGTCTTTGTGACACCAATGAACAGTACCGCAAAGTTTAGGATTTTTTATATCAAGACCTGTTTCTTCCTTTACTTCTCTTACTGCACTGTCTGTGAAACTTTCTCCCTTTTCAACATGACCGCCGGGAAAAGTTACTCCCGTCCAGTATTTTACCCGTTTTTGCACTAAAACTTTCCCGTTTTCGGGATTTTCTATCATTACCATATTGGTAAGTTCACAATTCATTACATTTCCCTCTGAAAAACGAGGCTGTACCGTTAAGTACAGCCCCGATAAGATTAATATTCGATAACGCCTGTAAAGATAAGGTCTGTTGTGCCTTCAAGAGTAATCTGGTCGTCTGTATAGTTAACGATAAGATCACCGCCCTTGAGTTTTACAATAACATCTTTACCTTTTTCACAGTAACCAAGCTCACATGCTGCTGCAACTGCTGCACAAGCACCTGTACCGCATGCATATGTTTCGCCGTTGCCTCTTTCCCATACTCTCATACGGAGTGTTCTTGAATCAATGACTCTTACAAATTCTGTATTGATTTTTTCAGGGAAGTACTTAGCATTTTCAAAATCGGGACCGATTTCTGCAAGGTTGAATGCATCAATGTGTGTTCCGAAAACAACACAATGAGGATTACCGACATTTACACAAGTAACATTGTATTCTTTTCCGTCAACAATGATGGGCTGATCAACAACTTTACCCTTTGCAAGAATGTTTGTGGGAATCTTTTCAGCTTCAAATTCAGCTTTTCCCATGAATACCTTAACAGATTTAACTCTGCCGTTTTCTGTATAAAGATGAATCTTCTTGATACCAACGGGAGTTTCGATTGTAAGATGTGTTTTGTCAACGATTCCGTAGTCATACAGATATTTACCTGCACATCTCAGACCGTTACCGGCAATGTAACCGTTTGAACCGTCTGTGTTGTACATAAGCATTTTTGCGTCAGCAACATCTGACTTTTCAATAAGAACAATACCGTCTGAACCGATACCGTAATGTCTGTTACAGAAGTTTATAGCAAGAACTTCGGGAGAAGTGATTTCACCACTCAGATTATCAAAGAAGATAAAGTCATTACCTGAACCCTGCATCTTTGCAAACTTGAGTTTTGTAGGCTCTGTACGCATTTCGTTTATGTTTACAAGCTCTGTATTTGCCTGAGTGAAACCGCTTGCAAGAATGTCTGCAAGAACGTTTGCAGTGTCAATTGATGTAAGTGTTGCAACTGAGAGCTGAAGAGCACGTCTGTGAAGCTTGATGAAATCATCAACAACATCAAGGGGAGTGCCTGTGTAAACGATATACTTGATCTTTCCGCTTTCAAGAAGATCCATGCTTGTGTTTGATTCATCGTAAAGCTTGTTGACAACTGTAACGTCAATGTCAACACTGCCGATAACCTTTGCTGTACCTTCTGTAGCGTAAATCTTGAGACCGAGATTATGGAACTTTCTTGCAAGGTCAACAACTTCGGGTTTGTCTGCATCTTTTACTGTAATGTAAACGCCCATTTCCTTGCCGAGTTCCTTAGGAGCAATTTCAAAACCTGCTGAAACAAGACCTTTGAAGAGTGCTTCGTCGATTGTCTTACCGACACCGAGAACTTCACCGGTTGATTTCATTTCAGGACCAAGGCTTGAGTTTGCATCAAGAAGTTTTTCAAATGAGAATACGGGGACTTTTACTGCGAAGTAGGGGGGAGTCTTGTAAAGTCCTGTACCGAAACCGAGTTCTTTGAGGGGAGTTCCTGTCATAACCTTTGTTGCAATGTCAACCATGGGAACGCCTGTAACCTTACTGATGTAAGGAATTGTTCTTGAAGCTCTGGGGTTAACTTCGATAACATAGAGTTCATTATCATAAATAAGATACTGAATGTTAACAAGACCTTTTGTTCCGAGCGCAAGAGCAAGATTTGTTGAGCAGTCAATAATTGTCTGCTTCATTGTATCGCGGAGATTGAAGGGGGGATATACAGCTATTGAGTCACCTGAGTGAACACCGGCTCTTTCAACATGCTGCATGATACCGGGGATAAGAACATCTTTGCCGTCTGAAATAACGTCGACTTCAAGTTCGGAGCCCATCATGTATTTGTCAACAAGAACGGGATTTTCAATTTTGCCTGAAAGGATGATGTTCATGTATTTTCTTACGTCTTCATCATTATAAGCGATTGTCATGTTCTGACCGCCGATAACGTATGAGGGACGGAGAAGTACGGGATAAGTAAGTGTATGAGCTGCATTAAGAGCTTCTTCAAGAGTGAGAACACCCATACCCTTGGGTCTTCTGATACCGAACTGTTCAAGAAGAGCGTCGAACTTTTCTCTGTCTTCTGCGATATCAATACCTTCAGCTGATGTGCCGAAAATCTTGAAACCGTTGTCGTCAAGGAACTTTGTGAGCTTGATAGCTGTCTGTCCGCCGAATGCAACAACGACACCTTCGGGCTGTTCAGTCTTGATAACATTGAGAACATCTTCGGGAGTGAGGGGTTCGAAGTAAAGTCTGTCTGCTGTGTCGAAGTCTGTTGAAACAGTTTCGGGGTTGTTATTGATGATAACAACTTCGTATCCGAGATTCTTGAGTGTCCATACGCAATGAACTGATGAATAGTCGAATTCGATACCCTGACCGATTCTGATGGGACCTGAACCGAGAACAATAATCTTTTTCTTTGTATTGCCCTTGAGATAATCTCTTGCTTCACAATCGTTGTCATATGTTGAGTAGAAGTAAGGTGTAAGTGCCTTGTATTCTGCTGCACATGTGTCAACCATTTTATAAACGGCATCACGAGGATTTCCTATCTTTGAACCGCTGATTCTTTCAATAGCAGCATCTGTATAGCCGTATTTCTTACCTTTGAGATAAAGGTCGTCTGTAAGACCGTTTGCAATTTCTGCTTCATAATCAGCAAGATTTCTGAGTTTTTCAATGAACCATTCGTCAATTTTTGTGATATCGTGAATTTCTTCTGTTGAAACGCCTCTCTTGAGAGCTTCAAATACAGTGAAAAGACGGATATCGTCAACATCGTGAAGCTTTGCTACGATATCAATTTCAGGATCCTGAACCTTTTTGAAGTTGAGAGTATCAAGTGAAATTTCAGCACCTCTTACAGCCTTCATGATAGCTGCTTCGAAGCAGGGTGCGATAGACATAACTTCACCTGTAGCCTTCATCTGTGTGCCGAGCTTTCTCTTTTCGTTGATGAATTTGTCAAAGGGCCATTTGGGAAGCTTGATTACGCAGTAGTCAACTGTGGGTTCAAAACAAGCAAAAGTTTCACCTGTAACGTCGTTTCTGATTTCATCAAGTGTATAGCCGAGAGCAACCTTTGTTGCAACCTTTGCAATGGGGTAACCTGTTGCCTTTGATGCAAGAGCAGATGAACGTGAAACTCGGGGGTTAACTTCGATAACTGCATATTCAAATGATTCGGGATTAAGAACAAACTGACAGTTACATCCGCCTTCAATGCCGAGAGCTTCAATAATCTTGAGTGAAGCGTTACGGAGCATCATGAACTCTTTGTTTGAAAGAGTAACAGCGGGAGCAATAACAATACTGTCACCTGTATGAACACCAACAGGGTCAAAGTTTTCCATTGAGCAGACAGCAATAGCATTACCTGCGCTGTCACGCATTGCTTCAAATTCAACTTCTTTCCAGCCGTAGATATATTTTTCAACAAGAATCTGATTGATGGGAGAGAGAAGAAGACCGTTGTTTACGATAGGCATAAGTTCTTCTTCGTTGTAAGCAACACCGCCACCTGCGCCGCCAAGGGTGAAAGCGGGACGGATGATAACGGGGAAGCCGATTCTCTTTGCAATCTCACGAGCCTGTTCTGCTTCAGTTGCAATATCTGAAGGAATACAGGGCTGACCGATAGACTCCATTGTTTCTTTGAAAAGCTCTCTGTCTTCTGAACGGTCGATTGCTTCAGCATTTGTACCGATAAGTTTTACACCGTGCTTTGCAAGAAAACCGCTCTTTGCAAGCTGCATGCCGATTGTAAGACCTGTCTGACCGCCGAGACCTGCAAGAACAGAGTCGGGCTTTTCTTTCTCGATTATTCTCATTACAGTTTCTTCTGTAAGAGGTTCAAGATAAATTTCATCCGCATTTGCATTATCAGTCATGATTGTAGCGGGGTTTGAGTTGACAAGTATAACGTCAAGACCTTCATCCTTGAGGATTTTACAAGCCTGAGTACCAGCATAGTCGAATTCGGCAGCCTGTCCGATAACGATAGGGCCTGAACCGATAACGAGAACCTTCTTTATGTCTTTATTAAGCGGCATTACTTGTCACCTCCCATGAGTGAAATGAATTTATCATAAATTTTGTCTGTGTCAATTGATGCAGAGAAGCAGTCGGGTGTAAACTGAATTGAAAATGCATTTGCATATTCAAGACCTTCATTTGTATTGTCGCTGACATTTGAGAAAAGAACCTTTGCGTCAGCAGGAATTGTGCTTACAACATAACCGTGATTCTGATGTGTTGCAAAAACCTTTCCGTCAACTGCGTTTCTTACGGGGACGCTTCCGCCTCTGTGACCGAACTTCATCTTTTCAGTCTGACCGCCTTTTGCAAGAGCCATGAGCTGATGTCCGAGACCGAAACCGAAAACGGGCTTTTCTGCTATGAGTTTTTCAACTTCTGCAATGATTTCTGTATTTTCAGCGGGATTTCCGGGGCCGTTTGAAATAACAACACCGTCAAATGAACCGTCAAGAATTTCACTTGCTTTTGTGTCGTAGGGGAACACAGTTACACTGCAGCCTTTTTCTGTAAGTTTTGCAACAGCATTTGCACTTGCACCGCAATCGAGCATTGCAACAGCATATTTCATGTCTTCTGCTTCAAAGTAGCCTTTTTTGCCTGTAGCAACTGCTTTGACAGCATCTTTAATTTCATATTTCTTGAGTGCGTCAAGGTCAACATCTGCAGGATTTTCTGTAATGCAGACATTCATAGCTCCGTTTTCACGTACAAGCTTTGTAAGCTCTCTTGTGTCAACATCGCATACGGCAATAATGCCGTTTTCCTTAAGGTAATCTTCAAGTAAACCTTCGCATCTGAAGTTTGAAGGCATATCGCAGATTTCTCTTGCGATGTAAGCTTTTATAACGGGCTTTGCGCCGTTTGTGTCTTCGTCTATTATGCCGTAATTACCGATGAGAGGGAATGTCTGAAGAACAACCTGACCGTAATATGCGGCATCTGTAAGAGTTTCGATGTAACCGACAACACCTGTTGTGAAAACAAGTTCGCCTACAGCTTCACCTGCTGCACCGTAACCCTTGCCCTCGAAGATGTGTCCGTCTTCAAGTACAATGTACATTTTTTTCATAAAATCACCCTTTTATTAAGAATTGAAAACTCAGGGGCTTTCATTATTTACTGTTTTCCTGATACTGTTCTTTCATAAGTTTAACAAGAACAGCTTTCTGTGCATGGAGTCTGTTTTCTGCTTCTTCAAAGATCTCATCTGCATGAGCTTCAAAAACTTCTGCAGTGATTTCTTCTTCTCTGTGAGCAGGGAGACAATGGAGAACCATTGCGTCGGGTTTTGCAACTGCCATAAGTGCTGAGTTGATCTGATAACCTGCGAAAATCTTCTTTCTCTCTTCAGCTTCAGCTTCTTCACCCATTGATGCCCATACGTCTGTGTAAAGAACATCAGCATCCTTTGCAGCTTCAAAAATATCTGTAGTAAGTGTGAATCTGCCGGTTTCGTTTGCCCATGCTACAATGTCTGCATCGGGTTCATAACCCTTGGGACAAGCAACTGCAACTTCCATACCGACCTTGATACAGCCGACGATAAGTGAATTACACATATTGTTGCCGTCACCGATGAATGTAAGCTTCATTCCCTTGAATGTGTTCTTGAATTCACGGATAGTCATAAGGTCTGCAAGAACCTGACAGGGATGTGCATAGTCTGTAAGACCGTTGATGATGGGTATTGAACCGTATTTTGCGAGAGTTTCAACTTCTTCCTGATCGAAAGTTCTGATCATGATACCGTCAAGGTAACGGGAAAGAACTCTTGCTGTATCTTCAACAGGTTCGCCTCTGCCAAGCTGTGTGTTTGCATTTGAAAGGAAGAGTGCAGAACCGCCGAGGTCATACATGCCTACTTCAAAGGAAACTCTTGTTCTTGTTGATGACTTTGCAAAAATCATGCCGAGAGTCTTGCCTTTGAGATAGTGATGTTCGATGTTGTGCTTCTTTTCGTATTTGAGCTGGTCAGCAAGATTCAGAATTGAGAGAATCTCTTGTTCTGAATAATCGCCTAATTTGAGTAAATGTTTCATTCTTCAATTACCTCCGTGATTATATCCATAGCCTTCTCAAGTTCACTGTCTGTGATGTTGAGAGGGGGAAGAAGTCTTATTTTTGTTTTTGCCGTAAGGGGAAGAACACCTTTTTCAATGCATCTGAGAACAACTTCCTTTGCATCTTTTGATGTTTCTATACCGAGCATAAGTCCCATGCCGGTAATACTCTTTACATTTGAGCATTCAGCAAGTCTGTTTCTTATGTATTCGCCTTTTGCTTTTACAGATGCAAGAAAATCATCGTCAAGTCTTGAAATAATGCTCAGTGCACCTGCACTTACGACGGGATTCATACCGAATGTGGAACCGTGGGAAGAAGGTGTCATTGTGTCTTTTGTCTTTTCACCGAAGAGACATACACCCATGGGAAGACCGCCTGCAAGTCCTTTGGCTGTTGATACGAGATCAGGCTGAATATCAAACTGCTGATAAGCATAAAGTGAACCTGTTCTGCCGTTGCCGGTCTGAACCTCATCTATTATTACAATTATATCATGTTCTTTGCAAAATTCATATACCTTTTTTATAAAAATTTTATCTAAAGGAATAACTCCGCCTTCGCCCTGAACCATTTCCATCATTACTGCACATACATTTTCGTTGTATGCCTGGGTGAATGATTCAAAATTGTTTGCTTCGGCATATACAAAACCCTCCGGAAAAGGTCCGAAGGTTGTGTGAAAAACATCCTGCCCGGTAGCTTTGAGTGTGGCAAGAGTTCTGCCGTGGAAGCTCTGGGTGAGAGTAATTATTACATTTCTGTCTGCATTTTCGTATTTGTCAAGAGAATACTTTCTTGCAGCTTTGATAGCGCATTCGTTAGCTTCAGCACCTGAATTGCCGAAGAAACACTTCTTCATGCCCGATTTTTTGCAAAGAAGTTCTGCAAGCTCCACACCGGGCTGAGTATAAAAAAGATTTGATGTGTGCTGAAGAGTGCAAAGCTGCTTTGTTACGGCAGCAACCCATTCCTCATCACAGAAACCGAAAGCATTTACGCCGATACCGGTACCCATGTCGATGTATTCCTTGCCGTTTTCATCAACACATACAGCCCCGTGACCGCTTACAAGGGTTACGGGGAATCTGCCGTAAGTATTGGCAATATACTGTTTGTCTTTCTCGATTGTTGTCATAATTACACCTGATTTAAAGTTTACTCTATAAACATTGTGCCTATACCTTCATCGGTAAGGGTTTCAATGAGAATTGCATGGGGGATTCTGCCATCGATAATGAAGACTTTCTTAACGCCCATTCTGATAGCTTCAACACAGCATTCAACTTTGGGAATCATACCGCCTGAAATAATACCGTCATGCATAAGCTCTCTTGCATCGCTGAGATAAAGCTGTTTTATAAGTGATGACGGGTCACTTGTGTCACGCATAAGACCGGGAATGTCTGTCATGTTGATAAGACTTTCAGCCTTGAGTGCACCTGCAATATAAGCAGCAGCTGTATCTGCATTTATGTTGTAAGAATTGTTGTCTTCGTCAAAAGCTACTGTTGAAATAACGGGGATGTATCCGTTTTCAAGAAGGTCTGTGATAACGGTTGTGTTGACGTCTGTGATGTCACCTACAAAACCGTGAACATCGTCAAGCTGTTTTGCTTTTATCATCTGACCGTCAATACCGCAGAGACCTACTGCTTTGCCGCCCATGTTGCCGATTTTATTAACGAGATTCTTGTTGATTTTACCTGCAAGAACCATCTGTACAGCTTCGATTGTTTCTTCATCAGTTACACGAAGTCCATCAATAAATTCACTCTTCTTGCCTGTTTTTTTGAGAAGGTCATTGATTTCGGGACCGCCGCCGTGAACAAGAACGACTTTTATACCGATGAGAGAGAGAAGAACAAGGTCACCGATAACAGCTTCTTTGAGTTCTTCACTTATCATTGCGTTTCCGCCGTATTTTACAACAATTACCTTGTTTGCGTATTTCTGTATGTAGGGAAGAGCCTGGGTTAATATTTCGGCTCTCTGTGCATTTGTAATATCCATAACTGCTCCTTAAGTTCTGTAATCTCCGTTGATTTTAACGTAATCGTAAGTAAGGTCGCAACCTCTTGCAACAGCAGATGTGTCACCGTCTTTGAGGTCAACATTCACCTTGATCTCGTCACAGAGAAGAATTTCTTTTGCCTTTTCTTCACTGAAAGGAACTCCGGCACCGTCTTTACAGACTTCGATAGCACCTTTTTCACTTGTGAATGAAACATCGATCTTTGTTACATCAACATCTGCACCGCTGTAACCGATAGCACAGAGAACTCTGCCCCAGTTTGCGTCTGCACCGAACATTGCAGCTTTGAAAAGAGAAGAGCAGATAACTGATTTTGCAACAGTCTTTGCTGTGTGCCAGTCTTTACCGCCTGAAACAAAACATTCAACGAGCTTTGTTGCACCTTCACCGTCTTTTGCAATTGCACGGCAAAGTTTTTCGGTAATCATTGCAAGAGCCTTTGCGAATGTTTCAAAATCTTCGTTTTCTTCTGTTATCATTTTATTTCCTGCCATGCCGTTAGCCATAACAGAAACCATATCGTTTGTGGATGTGTCACCGTCAATGCTTATCATGTTGAAACTCTTCTGAGCATCTGAATAAAGAGCTTTGTGAAGAAGTTCGGGAGAAATAGCAGCATCTGTTGTGATAAAAACAAGCATTGTTGCCATGTTGGGATGAATCATACCTGAACCTTTTGCAATACCGCCCATATGGCATTCTTTTCCGCCAAGTTCAAAAGAAACAGCAAATTCTTTTTTTACTGTGTCAGTTGTCATTATAGCTTCAGCAGCATTTGTGCTGTTGTTATAATCAAGTTCATTTACAAGCTGAGCCATGCCGTCTGCAATGGGAGTTATGTCAAGAGGCTGACCGATAACGCCTGTAGAAGCAACAATGACATCCTTTGTATCAACGCCTGTTGCAGCAGCTGTGATTTCGCACATTTTTGTTGCAATTTCAACACCGTCAGCATTGCAAGTGTTGGCATTTCCGCTGTTGCAGACCATAGCCTGAGCAATACCGTCTGAAATATTGTCTTTTGTAACGCAGATGGGAGCACCCTTTACGAGATTGAGTGTATAGATAGCCGCTGCAGAAGCCTTGCAATCACTGACGATAAGTGCAAGGTCGCGCTTTGTCTTATTTTTTCTGATACCGCAGTGAATACCGCTTGCTTTGAATCCTTTGGGAGCACAAACTCCGCCTTCAATATATTTCATGTTAAAAAATCCTTTCAGATGTCAAGGGACGTTGTTTCGTCAATTCCCATTGATATATTCATACACTGTACGGCTGCACCTGATGCGCCTTTTCCGAGGTTGTCAAAAATACTTGTTATAAAAATTCTGTCATCATTGCCTGAAATGAAAATCTTCATAGAATCCTTGAAACTCATTTCGTTTGCAGAAACCATTGAAACGGGTGTTTCTCCGCCGTGGAGGGGAAGAACACTTATGAATGCAGAACCTTCATAATATTTTTCAAACATTGCATGTACTTCTTTAAGAGAGATTCCTCCCAGGAGCTTAGTGAAAAGAGGCACAGTTGTTGACATTCCGCTGTAATAGTCATCAACAATGGGAGTAAAGATTGGGAAGTCATTGAGACCTGTTACATGCTTCATCTCTTTGAGATGTTTATGATTCTGTGTAAGTCCGTACTGTCTGGGTGCATAAAGATCATCAGTTTTTGCAGTTTCATAATCGCTGATCATCTTTTTTCCGCCTCCGCTGTAGCCTGTGAGTGAGTGACACACAACAGGGTAGTCAGCAGACATGATTCCGCTTGCGATAAGAGGATAAACTATTGAAATGAAACCGCTTGCATGACAGCCGGGAACAGCTATGCGTTTTGACTTTGCAATTGCATTTCTGTGGTCTGCAGAAAGCTCTGCAAAACCGTATGCCCAGTCGGGATCTGTTCTGTGGGCGGTAGAGGTGTCGATTATAACAGTGTTTTCATTGTCGCACAGAGAAACAGACTCTTTTGACGCTTCATCAGGCAGACAAAGGAAAGTGATGTCGCTTTCGTTGATGAGACGTCTTCGTTCATCCTTGTCTTTTCGTAAGTCTTCGCTGATAGTCAGAAGTTCAATATCATTTCTCTTGCTCAGACGGTCAAAAAGTCTCAGACCTGTAGTGCCCTGATTGCCGTCAATAAAAACCTTGTACATAAAAATACTCCTATAAAAATTCTATTATAATATTTTACTCTTTTTTAGCTGATTGTCAATAAAATTCTGAATATTTATACAACTTTGTGAAAATGTAGAATAATGTGGTCAAAAAATGCTATTTTATGTTAATTTAAACAAAATATATATAATAATAAAAACCCGAAACAAACAAAAGGTTTCGGGTTAATATTATAAATGTGTATAAAAAATGAATAATTCAGGAAAATATGCATAAAATATACAGCATTATGAATTCAGTTCAAGCCACTCTTCATAGAGTTCTTCCTGTCTTATTGTCAGTTCATCGAGTTTGTTCGTAAGCTCAATAAGCTTCTCGTAATCGGCAGTAATTTCCGGATTTTCAATCAGTGCCTGAACTTCATTCTTTTCATTTTCAGTGAGGTTGATTTCTTCTTCAAGCCTCTTTATGCGGGTGTTTTTTTTGCGTTCGAGTGATTCGCGTTCTTTACGGAGCTGATACTCATTCGGCTTTTTCTCTTTCTTTTCTTTGGGAATGTTTTCGCGGTTGAGAGATGCTGCATAATCATCGTAATTGCCGTCAAATGATGTGAGTTTTCCGTTGTCAAGAACAAGAATTTTTGTTGCAAGTTTATTCACAAGAAATCTGTCATGTGAAACGCAGAAAAGTGTACCGTCATAATCCTCGAGCGCGTTTTCGAGAACTTCTCTTGAGTCTATGTCAAGATGGTTTGTAGGTTCGTCAAGAATCAGAAGATTCGGTTTTCTGAGCATGAGTTCAAGCAATGCTGTTCTTGCTCTTTCACCACCGGAAAGATCGCACATTTTCTTTTCAATTTCTTCTCCTCTGAAACGGAATGCACCGAGGAAAGCTCTCAGCTGTGAAATTGTGAAAGATGGGAATCGGTCGTATATTTCTTCAAGAACAGTCTTGTCCGAATCGAGACCTGCCTGAATCTGATCAAAATATCCCGGCTGAACGTTTGCACCGAATCGTGCAAAGCCCTTGTCCGGCAGAAGTTTGCCCAGAACAGCTTTTAAGAAAGTGGATTTTCCGCAGCCGTTTGAACCTAAAATAAAAACGCGTTCACCTTTCATTATTGTCTGTGTGACATCTCTGAAAAGTACCTTTTCTCCGTAGGATTTTGAAAGATCAGTAATTATTATAACTTCATTTCCGCTGACAGCGCCTGACTCAAAACTGAGTTTCATTGCTTTTTCATCGGATTCAGGTGCAACCATATCTTCTTTTATACGGTCAATCTGTTTCTGTTTGCTTGCAATTGTTATGTAATTGCGTTCACGGTTGAACTGTTTCTGCTGTTTAATGATTCCCTCGATACGTTCAACTTCTTTTGCCTGTTGTTCGTATTTTCTGCGGTCTGCTTCTTTTTGTTCTTCCTTAAGTTTTGCATATACAGAATAATTGCCTTTGCGGACAGTAATTTTCTTGTGTTCGATTTCCATTGTCTTGTTTGTGACTTTATCAAGAAAATATCTGTCATGGGAAACGATAAGTGCAGTGCCGTTGTATTTTGTAAGGTAATCTTCAAGCCATTCAACACTTTTTATGTCAAGGTGGTTTGTCGGTTCATCAAGCAGAATAAGGTCTGCATCGGATAAAAGGAGTTTACCGAGGCTTATTTTTGTTCGCTGACCTCCGCTGAGATCACCCACGGGAAGATTCTGTTCTTCCTGTGTAAAACCGAGACCTGACAGCATTGCATTTGCCCTGGAACGGAAAGTAAGCCCGCCTAAAGACTGAAATTTTTCCGTGAGCATACCTTGTTTTTCAATGAGGTTATCAATATCGGAAGGATTTTCGTCTATCTGTCTGTGAAGAGCATCAAGCTCCTTTTCCATAGCTTCAAGATGCGAAAAAACAGACAGCATTTCTTCTTTTGCTGTCTTGCTGAAATCAGAACAAGCATGCTGCTCAACATAGCCTGTTTTTGCATCTGATGATATGAAAAGACCGCCGTCCGCAGGTTCGAGAACACCTGCAATCAGCTTGAATAGAGTAGATTTTCCTGTTCCGTTTCTGCCGATAAGACCGACTTTGTCGTGCTCTTCAATATCAAAACTTGCTTTATCGAAGAGCACGTTGTCGAGAAATTCCATCGTCAGTTCATGTGCACTGATTACTGACATTTTATACCCTTGTGTTAAGAATTTTAGCCTTGCCGCTTACGTAGAATGTACCTTCAGCGGCTGGAATGAATATGCTGTCGCCCTTTTTGAATGATCTTTCTTCGTTGCCGCATCTGATAGTGCCTTCACCGTCAAGAATAACAAGAGAAACGAATGATGTGTCATCAGCAGTATCTGCATAAAGAGTGTCAACATCAATTGTAGTCATTGTGAAATAAGGACATTCCGAAAGAAGAATGCTTGTGTATCCTTCATGTTTTACAGGCATACCTACGGGGTCAAGTGTTCCGTCAGGAATTGCACAGTTTGTAACATCAACAGCTTTATCTATATGAAGTTCTCTGGGTTTTCCGTCAAGCCCTGTTCTGTTGTAGTCAAAAACTCTGTATGTAGTGTTGCAGCTCTGCTGCACTTCTGCAAGAAGGATACCTTTGCCTATTGCATGAAGTGTACCTGCAGAAATAAATGCAACGTCACCGGGTTTTACCTTTGTTCTGTTGACTTTGTCAAGAAGAGTTCCGTTTTCAATAGCTGTGCGGAATTCTTCTTTTGAAATATCATCATTAAAACCGTAAATGAGTTCAGCATCTTCATCACAGTCTATTATATACCATGCTTCTGTTTTTCCTCTGACATCCTTTTCGTTAGCTGCTGCGTATTCATCGTCAGGATGAACCTGAACCGAAAGTTTATCATCAGCGTCAATAAGTTTAATAAGGATGGGGAAATCTTCAATTTTGTCGTAGCCGTCACAGTTGGAGCCGAGAGCTTTCATGCCGATTTCTTTTTCAAGAACATCGCAAAGTGACATGCCGTCATATTCACCGCCTATAACAGTGCTTTCTCCGTCTTCATGGCAAGAAAGAACCCATGCTTCGGCAATGTTTTTGAGTTCGGTTTCCATTCTGAAATCATTTCTTAATCTGTTACCGCCCCAGATTGTTTCTTTTAATGCAGGTTTTAAAAATAGAATTCCCAAAATTTTTCACTCCGTTAAGTAATGAATTTATAAATAATCATTATATATTATACATGAAATTTTTTATATGTCAATTACACTCAGGTCTGTTTTTTCTTCAAAACGGTGTTGTAATATTCTGTTTTTGCATTTTTTGCACTGCGGATGCATTGTGCACTTGAAAATCCGTTTGCCGTTATGGTAATTTATCTCTTCAATTATGATGTTTCTTTTCATTATACAACAATACTGTTCAAAAGCTCTTGAATGACTTTTCATTGTTCTGCCACCTCATAATTATTATATTCATAATCAGCCTGTCTAATCCTGATTATCATTAAATGTTTCGAATGTAAATATATATTAGTATAATATATTGAAAGGATGCTTATTTATGTATATTTTTGTACTGGGAATTTCAGGATTTATAATTCTTCTTGCAATGCTGAAGACGCACCGTTTTATAAAAACGTTTATGTTTTCTGCCGTGCAGGGGCTTGTTGCACTTTTTTCGGTAAATCTGATAGGTGATGTACTGAAATTTCATATTCCGTTCAACTGGTTTTCAACAGTTGTGAGTGTAGTTGGAAGTTTGCCCGGAGTGATATTTCTTGTTGTTTCTGACATTTTTACCAAAATTTAAATATGTTGTTTTTTTTGTTGACAGATACTGTAACATTATCTATAATTGAATTGTGGTTGTTATTAACTAATGAAAGGTACGATGGATTATGTTTGATAAGCTGATTGCATTTTTTATGAGTATAATTGCATTTTTTGTGCAGCTTTTCGGTATTTCCGTTTCAGACGGAAATGTTTTGAAGAATGTTGCTTACGGAAATGCGGAAAGACAGGTTGTTGATATCTATCTTCCCGAAAAAACTGAAAATCCCGTAGGTCTTGTTGTTCTGATTCACGGCGGTGCGTGGGTTGCAGGTGATAAATCAGGTAATGAAAGTGCATGTGAGTATATTTCAGAATCACTCGGTCTTGTTGCTGCAACAGTCAATTACCGTTATATAAATGATTCCGTTCATTGCGAAGATATGCTTGAAGATATAGATAATGCTGTAACAAAAGTAAAAGAAGTTGCAGCAGAAAACGGATTTGAAATAAGTGCAGCTGCTTACGGCGGTCATTCTGCAGGTGGTCATCTGGCAATGATGTATGCCTATACATATGCTGAAAAGTCAGCAGTGCCTGTGGCATTCTGTTTTGATCAGTCTGGTCCTTCCGATATGTCAGATGAGAATTTCTTCTCCGTATCAAATGCTCTCGGTCTTGAAAATGTATTTTCTCTTTGTACATGGCTTACAGGAACTCAGGTCAATGCTGAAAATCTTCACAATGATGATATTCAGATTGCATTGGATTCGGTTTCTCCTCTCAGTTATATAACAGCATCAACAGTTCCCACAATCATCTGTCACGGTGATTCAGATGATATAGTGCCTTATTCAAACGCTGTATCCCTTGACAAGGCTCTTACAGATGCCGGAGTAAAGCATGATTTTATTACATATAAGAACACAGGGCATGGTCTTGATAATGATTCAGCTGCAGCTGCTGCATACGACAAAGTCATTCATGAGTATGTCAATATGTATCTCAGATAATATATACTGCTTTTTCTATGGATGAATTAACGCTTTTCAGAAACAGAATGAGCGAACTTGCAGATCGTTCATATAATAAATGTATATATACATTCTCCGATTTTCTTACTCAGGCACAGCAGAGTGAGTTGCAGAAACTTCGTATTGATTCGGGATTTTCATTTTTCGGAGGTTATGAGAATGCAGAAAGATGCATCGCCGTTTTCGGTGATGCATCTGATTTTGGTTATGATTGTTGTCCGCCTGTAGTTTTTATCAGAATTGAACCTTTGCAGTTGAAGTTTTCCGATGCTCTGAGTCATCGTGATTTTCTCGGTTCTCTTATGGGGCTTGGTATAAGAAGAGAAATGCTCGGTGATATTATAGTAAAAGACAATACGGCATTTCTTGTTTGTCTTGATACAGTTGCAGATTACATTGCCGAGCAGCTTGATAAGGTGAAACATACAAGTGTCAGGTGCAGTATATGTGACTGTGTTCCTGAAGATGTTCTGCCGGAGCTTGAATATGAGGAGCTTATTGTGTCATCTGAAAGACTTGATGTGCTTATTTCTGCTGTTTATAATATGTCAAGAAATGAAAGCAGAGAAAAAACAGAAAACGAACTGGTTTTTTGTAACAGTGTCATAGTGCCGGATGCATCACATGTTCCTGTAGCGGGAACTCTTATCAGTGTGCGAGGTTTCGGACGTTTTATTTACGACGGGGTTCTTCGTACAACCAAAAAAGGCAGAAATGTTATTGCCGTAAGAAAATATTGATTTAAGGAGCTTAAAATATGCTTTTTCACGGTTTTCAGAAAATGACAATGCTTGATTTCCCGGGTTATGTTGCCTGTACGGTCTTTACACCGGGTTGTAATTTCCGTTGTCCTTTCTGTCACAATTCATTGCTTGTCACTAAAATGAACGACAGTGAGGTTTATACGGAAGATGATATTCTTTCATATCTTAAAAAAAGACAGGGTGTCATTGACGGAATCTGTATAAGCGGCGGCGAACCTCTTATGCATGATGATATTTTTGATTTTGTCAGAAAAGTCAAAGAACTCGGTTTTCTTGTTAAAATTGACACTAACGGAAGTTTTCCTGAGAAACTACAGAAGCTTATTGATTCGGGAAATATCGATTATGTTGCAATGGATATAAAGAATAGTCCCGAAAAGTATGCAGAAACTGTTGCTGTACCTGATTTTGATTTTGAACCTGTCAGAAAAAGTGTGCAGTTGCTCCTTGAGGGTAAGGTAAAATATGAGTTCAGGACAACCGTTGTAAAAGAATTCCACACACCACAAGATATGGTGTTTATAGGTGAATTAATTAAGGGTGCCGACAGATATTTTCTTCAGCATTTTATTGAGTCTGAGGGCAATATTCAGCAGGGACTCAATCCACTTTGTAAAGAAGAAATGGAAATTCTGCGAGTTAAAGCGGCTGAATATGTGAAAAATGCCGAATTACGCGGAATTTAAAAAAATACACAATATATTGTGATTTTGCTATTGACAAGACGCAAGATATCCTATATAATGAAACTCACACGGCACTTGTTGCCGAATAAATCAGTTATTTAAGGGAGGCTACATCATGTATAAAGTTATCAAACGAGACGGAAAGACCGTTGATTTTGACCTTTCTAAGATAGGTCATGCTGTTGCCCTTGCATTTGATGCATGCAATAAGCAGTACAATTCAGACATTATTGATTTTATCGCACTTAAAGTTACAGCAGATTTCGAACCTAAGATTGAAAACGGCGAAATAGCTGTTGAAAAGATTCAGGACAGTGTTGAATCAGTTCTTAACAAAGCAGGTTATGACGATGTTGCTAAGGCATACATCCTCTACAGAAAGCAGAGAGAAAAGGTAAGAAACATCAATGCCGCAATGGTTAACTACAAAGATATCGTTAACGATTATCTTAATATCAATGACTGGCGTGTTAAAGAAAACTCAACAGTTACATATTCAGTCGGTGGTCTTATCCTCAGCAACTCAGGTGCTATCACAGCTAACTACTGGCTCTCAGAAATCTATGACCAGGAAATTGCAGATGCTCACAGAAATGCTGATATCCATATTCACGATCTTTCAATGCTCACAGGTTACTGTGCAGGCTGGTCACTCAAACAGCTCATTCAGGAAGGTCTCGGCGGTGTTACAGGTAAAATCACATCTGCTCCTGCAAAGCACCTTGCAACTCTTTGTAACCAGATGGTTAACTTCCTCGGCATCATGCAGAATGAATGGGCAGGTGCTCAGGCTTTCTCATCATTCGATACATATCTTGCTCCCTTTGTAAAGGTTGACAACCTTTCATACGATCAGGTAAAGAAGTGCATCGAGTCATTCATTTACGGTGTAAATACTCCCAGCCGTTGGGGTACTCAGGCACCTTTCTCAAACATTACTCTTGACTGGGTTGTTCCCGCTGACCTTGCAGAACTCAACTGTATCATCGGCGGAAAGGAAGCTGACTTCCGTTACAAAGACTGTCAGGCTGAAATGGATATGGTCAACAAGGCTTTCATTGAAATCATGATCGAAGGCGATGCCAACGGCAGAGGTTTCCAGTATGCCATTCCCACATATTCAATCACAAGCAATTTTGACTGGTCAGAAACAGAGAACAACAAGCTTCTCTTCGAAATGACTTCAAAATACGGCACACCCTACTTCTCAAACTATATCAATTCAGATATGGAACCCAGCGATGTCCGTTCAATGTGTTGCCGTCTCCGTCTTGATCTTCGTGAACTCAGAAAGAAATCAGGTGGTTTCTTCGGCAGCGGCGAAAGCACAGGTTCTGTAGGTGTTGTTACAATCAACATGCCCAGAATCGCATATCTTTCAAATGATGAAACAGAGTTTTATGCTCGTCTTGATAAGAGGATGGATATTGCTGCCCGTTCACTCAAGGTTAAGAGAACTGTTATCACAAAGCTCCTTGATGCAGGACTTTATCCCTACACAAAGAGATATCTCGGCACATTCAACAATCACTTCTCAACAATCGGTCTTGTTGGTATGAACGAAGTAGGTCTCAACGCAAAATGGCTCAAAAAGGATCTTACAAGTGTTGAAACTCAGGAATTCACAAAGCAGGTTCTTGACCACATGCGTGACAGACTTTCAGATTATCAGGTTGAATACGGCGATCTTTACAATCTTGAAGCAACTCCCGCTGAGTCAACTTCATACAGACTTGCAAAGCACGATGTCAAGCATTATCCCGAAATTATCACAGCTAATGAGTATTCAAACGGTACACATTACTATACAAACAGCTCACACCTTCCCGTAGGTTACACAGATGATATCTTCTCTGCTCTGGATATTCAGGACGAGCTTCAGACAAGATATACTTCCGGTACTGTCTCCCATGCATTCCTCGGCGAAAAACTTCCTGACTGGAAAGCTGCTGCAAACCTCGTTAAGAAGATTGCAGAGAACTATAAACTTCCTTACTACACTCTTTCACCCACATACTCAGTATGTAAGAACCACGGTTATATCACAGGTGAAGTTTATGAGTGTCCCGAATGCGGTGAAAAGACAGAAGTTTACAGCCGTATCACAGGTTACTACCGTCCTGTTCAGAACTGGAATGACGGTAAGAGCCAGGAATACAAGGACAGAAAAGTTTATAATATCGAAACATCAGTGCTCAATAAGAGTAGCGTAACAGATGAAATCAAGGAAGTTGCAGAAGAAGTTTGTGCAGTTGAATCAATCGATTCAGCATACCTTTTCACAACTGCAACATGCCCCAACTGTAAGATTGCATGCTCAGTTCTTGATAAGAACGGCTTTGAGTATGAAAAGCTTCTTGCAGACGAACACGCAGACCTCGTTGAACAGTTCGGAATCAAACAGGCTCCCACACTTATTGTTGTCAATGGTGATTCATTCGAGAAGTATGCAGGTGTTTCAGATATCAAGAAATTCCTTAAGGCATAAGAGGAATAAAATATGTATGATATTATAATCATCGGCGGTGGCCCTGCGGGGCTTACCGCCGCCATATATGCTCTCAGAGCAAATAAAAGTGTTTTAGTCCTTGAAAAGGGAAGTTTCGGCGGTCAGATCACATATTCACCTAAAGTTGAAAATATTCCCGGTTTTGTAAGTGTTACAGGTAATGAGTTTGCAGAAAAACTTGTTGAACAGGCGCTTGAACTCGGTGCAGAGATTGAACCCACGGAAGTTTTTTCAATTAAAGACGGTGAAGTAAAGACTGTTGTTACGGAAGATGGCGATTTCGAAGCAAAAGCCGTTATTATCGCTACAGGTGCAAAGCACAGACTTCTCGGAATTGAGAACGAAGAAAACCTCATCGGCAACGGAATTTCATTCTGTGCCGTTTGTGACGGTGCATTCTATAAAGACGAAGAAGTTGCTGTTATCGGCGGCGGTAATTCCGCTTTGCAGGAAGCAATTCTTCTTTCAGATGTTGCATCAAAGGTTTATGTTGTGCAGAATCTTGATTTTCTGACAGGTGAAAAGAAACTCGCAGAACAGCTTTATGCAAAAGAAAATGTTGAAATTATCACAGGATCTGTTGTCAAGGCGGTAAACGGTGCCGATGAACTCGAAAGCATAGTTATCACAAAAACAGCAGACGGTGAAGACAGAAAAATTGCTGTAAAAGGTATGTTCGTTGCAATCGGTCTTATTCCGCAGAATGCACCTTTCAGCGATTGTATAGGTCTTGATTCTTATGGGTATGCAGATTCTGATGAAAGCTGTGTAACAAAGACAAACGGTATTTTTGTTGCAGGTGACTGTCGCAAAAAGAGAATCCGTCAGGTCGCAACAGCTTGTGCAGATGGTGCTGTCGCTGCTCTTGCCGCTTGTGACTATGTTGATTCATTATAAAATCTAAAGGATGTCATCACTATCAGACATCC
>JAZOUN010000035.1:0-20814 GCA_045658165.1 Acutalibacteraceae bacterium | reverse complement strand
GTAATAAGGAACATGTCGTTTGCCGATGTATATTCGCCCTCTTCGTCAAGACCGTGAGGATTAGTGAAATTTGTGTTTGTACAACCGAGCTCAGTAGCAAGATCGTTCATCATCTTTACAAAATTTCCGATTGAACCGCCGATGTATTCTGCAAGTACGTTTGCCGCATCGTTTGCATTTTCAAGCATTATACAGTAAAGAAGATTTCGTACGCTTATCTGTTCACCGGGTTCAAGCTCAACAGAAGAACTTGAAATTCCTTTCAGGGGAGCGAGTGCAGATTCTGTAACAGTTACCATTGCATCAAGATTTTCACAATTTTCCACAACTACAACTGCAGTTGCTGTTTTTACAAGAGATGCACATTTCAGCTGTTTATCTGCATTGTGAGAAAAAACTGTAGCTCCCGTATCAAGATTAACAAGAAGATACGCTTCCGAACGCATATCTTCAAGATTCATATTGTAATATTCGGCTGAAACCGGTACGGAAAAACACGGTAAAAGAGCCATAATTAAAATTATTATAAAAATTATTGATTTTTTCATAGACACACCCACCACATTAGTGTATAATAATTATACAATTAAACATTTGAAATGTAAATAATAAATTTCAAATTTACGGAGGAAAATTCATGGTATATATTACCGGTGACATACATGGCGATTTATCCCGTCTTTCGGCTGATAAGCTTAAATTTATGAAAACCCACGACACGCTCATTATCTGCGGTGATTTCGGCTTTATCTGGGATGATTCCAAAAATGAAGATAAAATTTTAAGGAATCTGGGTAAGCGCAAATATAACATCTGTTTTGTTGACGGAACCCATGAGAATTTCAGAATTCTCAACAGATTCCCTGCAGAGGATTGGAACGGCGGCAAAGCACGTAATATCTGCGGCAATCTTTATCACCTTATGCGAGGTCAGATTTATACCATTGAGGGAATGAAAGTGTTTACAATGGGTGGCGGTGAATCTCCCGAAGCTGAACTCCGTTTTGAAGATGATGACTCCGAACGTCTTGAAATTCCCACAAAAGAAGAACTGCTCAAAGCGGTTAACAGCCTTGAGCAGGTGAATTATAATGTTGATATTATCATCACGCATGAACCTCCCTCAAAAACAAGAGAGTTCCTGCTTATGCAGAAGAATGAACAGTTTTCTGTTTCGGCACTCAACGCGTTTTTTGATGAACTTGCCGTTCAGTGTGAATATAAAAAGTGGTATTTCGGCAGTATGCATACCGATAAGTACATTTCAGGCAATCAGGTTGCTGTTTTCAGAAATATACTTAATGCGAAAACAGGATTAAAAATATAATTTTTTCAGTAAATCAACAGCTGTATCTGCGGTAAAGTTGCCGGGGGTACGGCTGAAATTTTTTAACGGCGCACTCCATCTTGCAGTGTATTTTTCAATATCGCTATCATTCATGCAGATGTTTATATCAGCAAGTGATGTTATCATTTCACACAGACTTTCGCAATCAGTCTTCATTATATCAAAAAGCTTTTGTGCCTTTTCGTTCATGTGTTTATCTGCAATTCTTATGAATTCAGGAATAAATGCGGCACAAGCTCTGCCGTGAGGTATAGAAAAATCTTCTGTCAGTACATATCCCATAGTGTGCGGAAAACATGTGCCTGTTATGTTAAGACAAAGTCCTGCAAACACAGATGCGTTATAAAGCTCTTCACGAAGTTTTTCATCCGGCAATGATTTATTGTTCAAGAAATAAGAAAGTCCGTTTTTAAGCATTGAGAAAGCCTTTTCTGCGTAAATGTCGCTCAATTCGTTTGCTGTAGACGAAAAATATGATTCGCAAGCGTGTGCAAATGCGTCAAGAGCTGTTGAAACAGTAACACTGTACGGCATTGTTTCTGTATATGAGTAGTCGCAGAAAGATATTTTTGCATAGCAGTCATGACCTGATATGCTTTTTTTTATGTTCAGACTGCTGTCAGTGAGCACTGCAACACCGGTAACTTCACTGCCTGTGCCTGAAGTTGTACCTGCAAGTACCACGGGAAGAGGAGTGTTATCATATTTTCTCAGGTAAATATCTGACGGTGCAAGAGTCGGATTTGTTGCAAAAATTGCAATCGCTTTTGATGCGTCAAGAGGGGAGCCTCCGCCTATTCCGAGAATAAAGTCAGCTTCTGTTTCTCTTGCCATACAGCCGGCACGGTGGCAGTCTGCCGTCTGAGGATTTTCTGTTATACCGTCAAAAATCTGATACTTTATTGAGCATTTTTCAAGTGCTTCAACTGCATCTTTCAAAGCTCCGCACTTTTTTGCGGAATTTCCTCCTGTCACAATAAGACATGATGTTCCGAACTGAGAAAATTCTTGGTAATTTTCCTTAAGACAACCCTTACCGCTGAAAATCTGCACGGGCATATAGGAATTTATGGTCATTAGGGTATCTCCTTTTTAGTAAATCAGAATTTGTCGAGCCAATTAACAATGTATAATGTACAATTTACAATTGTGCAGTTATAACGATACAGGCGGTTATTGCAAATTATTGTACATTGTAAATTGTAAATTGAAAAATCCCGACAAATTATTGTTTATAACACAAAAGACCGATTTTACTCGGTCTTTTTATCATGTATTAATCAGATAGCTCTTACTGCTACAACACCGTCAATAGCCTTAACAGCATCAACAGCGTCATCCTTTGCATTGTCAACGATAACGTATCCGACTTCTTTTCTGACTGCTGAAACAGCATCATCGCTGCCTGCTGCTGTCATAACTGCTGCTGCAACATCACCCTTTGTGATAGCAACGATTCTCTTTCCGCCTGTCATATCCTTTGAAATGCAGGGAAGATTAACTGAATTTACAACATTACCCTTTTCAATGTATTCAGCAATCTGATTAACTGCCATAACTGCGCAGTTTTCTTCTGATTCGGGAGTTGATGCACCAAGGTGAGGAAGTGCGATAACACCGTCAAGGCAAAGCTGTTCATCTGTGGGGAAGTCTGTAGCATAAGCTGCGCACTTGCCTGATTTGATAGCTTCAACAATAGCTTCGTTGTCAACAAGACCGCCACGAGCAAAGTTGAGAACTCTTACACCGTCCTTTGCCATAGCAAGAGTATCCTTGCCGACAATGTTCTTTGTTGAATCTGTAAGAGGAGCGTGAACAGAAATATAATCGCTGTTTACGAAAATATCGTTAACTTCTGCAGTAACTTTTACAGATGCATCAAGTGCTGCCTTGCCTGCGTCTGAAAGGTAGGGGTCATAGCCGATAACATCCATACCGAGAGCAACTGCTGCATTACAAACCTTGATACCGATAGCACCAAGACCGATAACACAGAGAGTCTTGCCCATGATTTCGGGACCTGCGAAGTTTGACTTGCCCTTTTCAATCTTCTTGCTGATTTCATCTTCACCCTTGAGTGTTCTGCACCAGTCGATTGAAGGAACAACTCTTCTTGAAGCAAGAATAAGTCCGCAGATTACGAGTTCTTTAACAGCGTTTGCGTTTGCACCGGGTGTGTTGAAAACACATATACCTTTTTCTGTGCAAGCATCAACGGGAATGTTGTTGTAACCTGCACCTGCTCTTGCGATTGCAAGAACTGATGCGGGGATTTCCATTTCGTGCATTGAAGCAGAACGAACGATTACTGCATCGGGAGCAGTAAAATCGTCTGCACAAGCATATTTTGCAGCATCAAAATTTGAGAGACCTGATGCTGAAATTTTATTGAGAGTAAGAATATTAAACATTAGAATTCCACCTTAAATTATGAATTAGCAGCTTCGAATTCAGCCATGAATTCAACGAGCTTTTCAACGCCTTCGATAGGCATTGCATTGTAGATAGAAGCTCTCATACCGCCTACTGAACGGTGACCCTTGAGGTTAACAAAGCCCTTTTCTGTAGCTTCCTTGATGAACTTTGCGTTGAGTTCTTCGCTGTCTGTAACGAAAGGAACGTTCATGAGTGAACGGTCTTCGGGAACAACTGTACCCTTGAACATCTTTGAATTGTCAAGGAAATCATAAAGAATCTTAGCCTTCTTTACGTTTACTGCCTGCATAGCTTCAAGACCACCCATATCCTTGATCCATTCAAGAACAAGCTTTGTGATGTAGATGTTCCAACAGGGAGGAGTATTGTAAAGTGAATCATTGTCTGCCATTGTCTGATAGTTGAGCATTGTGGGAGTGATATCTCTTGCCTTGCCGAGCATATCTTCACGGATGATACAGATTGTAACACCTGCGGGAGCAACGTTCTTCTGTGCACCGCCGTAAACCATAGCAAACTTGCTGATGTCAAGAGGCTCTGAGAGAATGCATGAAGAAATATCTGCAATAAGAGGAACGTCACCGGTGTCGGGAAGATCCTTGAAGATTGTGCCGTAAATTGTATTGTTCATACAGATGTAAACATAGTCAGCCTCGGGATCGAAGTCTGCCTTTGTTGTCTTGGGAATGTATGAGAATGTTTTGTCGGCTGAAGATGCAACAGCTCTTGCGTTGCCGTACTTTGCAGCTTCCTGATAAGCCTTCTTTGCCCACTGACCTGTAATGATGAAATCTGCTTTTCCGCTACCGTTCATAAAGTTAAGGGGAATAGCTGCAAACTGAGTTGATGCACCACCCTGAAGGAAAAGCACCTTATAGTTTTCGGGGATGTTGTAAAGTTCTCTGAAAAGCTTTTCGGTGTCCTTAATGATAGCATCAAAAACCTTGGAGCGGTGGCTCATTTCCATAACGGACTGACCGCTGCCCTGATAATCCAGCATCTCCTCTGCTGCTTTTTTCAGCACTTCCTCGGGAAGCATTGAGGGACCTGCTGAGAAATTGAATACTCTTGCCATAATAAAGACCTCCAATATAATTAGAAACAATTATAAATTATAAAAAAAATAATTTGTTATAATTTTAACACATTCAGAATAAAAAAGCAACGATTTCTGTCTTTCAAACTTCACAAAGATAAAGTGAATATTTTGTTTAATATATTGAAAAAAAAGAATAAAAGTGCTAAAATTATGAAAAAGAAAAGAGGTTATGTATATGTCTGAAACATTTAATACAATTTGTATAACGAGTGTGACTTCAACCGTTTGCAGTCTTTTCGGTCTTGATTTGCCTGAAAATACCGAAAAACCGAATGCGATTGTAACAGCTCTTGCAGAAAAAAAGCTCGGCAATAAACCTGTTGACAGAGCAGTGCTTTATAATCCGGATGCTGTTGCCCTCTGGCTTTATCAGAAATATACTTCAATGTTTTCTGCTGCAGCTGTAAGTTCCGATCTTGCAATACCTATGCTGTCAGTTATGCCAAGTGTCACACCCGTATGTTTTGCTTCCATGTATACAGGTGTTATGCCCGAAGTACACGGTATCAGAAAATATGAGAAACCTGTTCTTAAAACAGACACCCTCTTTGATTATTTTATTAAGGCAGGGAAAAAGTGTGCAATAGTTTCCACTTCAAATGACAGTATTTCTATGATTTTCCTTGAAAGGGAAATGGATTATTTCATTTACGATACACCCGATGAAGTCAACAAAAAAGCCCTTGAACTGATTGATGAAGATAATTATGACCTTATTGTTGTTTACAACGGTAATTACGACGGAACAATGCACAAACACGGTCCCGAAGCCGAGGCATCAATGAAGGCTCTTGAACATAATATCAAAGCATACAGTGAAATTGCAGACAAAATAGAAAAACAATGGAAAAATCACGATGTTCTTTACGGATTTATGCCTGACCACGGTTGCCATGAAATCGATGGTGAATGCGGTTCTCACGGTCTTGATATGGAAGAGGATATGAACATTATTCATTTCTACACAATAAAAACAAAAAAATAAAAAAACAAATCCGTTAACAGCCGGTCAAATGGTGTTAACGGATAATTTTTTTGTTAAAATTTAAAGAATGAAAGCAATAACAGTATCAGTCTTCTGCCCATGCCATTGATCGTTTTACAGCCTTTTTCCAACCTGCGTAAATTGCATCTCTTTCTTCTTTTCGGAGCTGAGGAACAAATTCACGGGAAACTTCTCTTATTTTTTCAATTTCTGCTCTGCTTGACCAGAAACCTACTGCAAGACCTGCACAGTATGCGGCACCGAGAGCTGTTGTTTCAACAATTTTCGGACGGTTGACTGTTGTTTCTATCATATTTGCCTGAATCTGCATCATAATGTTACTTACAGATGCACCGCCGTCAACACGAAGTTCGGTAAGTTCAATATCTGAATCAGCTTTCATTGCTTCAAGCAGGTCTGTCATCTGGAATGCAATACTTTCAAGAACAGCTCTTGCAAAATGCTGCTGATTTACGCCTCTTGTAATACCTACAATTGTACCTCTTGCGTATGCATCCCAATAAGGAGCACCGAGACCTGTGAATGCAGGTACGAAATAAATTCCGTTGGCGTCGGGTACACTTTCTGCAAGTCTGTCACATTCGGGTGCAGATTTAATCATCTTAATTTCATCGCGGAGCCACTGAATAACGGAACCTGCGTTGAATGCAGAACCTTCAATACAGTATTCAACTCTGCCGTCAATACCCCATGCAATACCTGTAAGCAGATTGTTTTCTGATTTAACTCTCTTTCCGCCTGTATTCATAAGCAGGAAACAACCTGTACCGTAAGTGTTTTTTGCCTGACCGGGGCGGAAACATGCCTGACCGAAAAGTGCAGCCTGCTGGTCACCGATTGCACCTGCAACGGGAATTCCCGCAAGAGATTCGAGACCGGGGATTCCGGGCGCAACTTCACCGTAAACCTGGCTTGACGGTACAACTTCGGGCAGAATTTCAACGGGGATTCCTAGGCTTTCACAAAGGAATTCATCCCAGCAGAGCTTATCAACATCAAAAAGCATTGTTCGCCATGCGTTGGAGTAGTCTGTTACATGCACTTTACCACCGGTGAGCTTCCATATAAGCCATGTTTCAATTGTGCCGAAAAGAAGATTGCCCTTGGACGCAACTTCACGTGCCTTTTCACAGTTATCAAGAACCCATTTTATTTTTGTGGCTGAGAAATATGCGTCTACCACAAGTCCGGTATGTTCTTTTATGTATTCGCGTAATTCATCATCTTCATTTATACGTTTTGCCATGTCTGCAGTTCTTCTGCACTGCCATACTACCGCATTGTAAACAGGTTCACCTGTTGTTTTATCCCAGAGTACTGTTGTTTCACGCTGGTTAGTGATACCGATTGCGGCAATTTCTCTGGCTTCAACACCGCCGACGATGAGTGCATCGGCAATTGCTCTGTATTCGGTACGCAGAATTTCCATCGGATCGTGTTCAACCCAACCTGCTTTAGGGTATATCTGAGTGAACTCAAACTGGGCTTTTGATTTTATCTGCCCCTCTTTGTCAAACAGAATGGCTCTTGAACTGGTGGTACCCTGGTCAAGAGAGAGTATATATTTCTTATCGGAATTCATAAAAATTCCCTCCCTGATATTCTTTCTTTATATATTTTACACTAAAAATATATGAGTGTCAAGTAAAGTGCTTGTTTATATATAATAAAAAAAGAAGTTTAAAAAAAACTTCTTTTTTCAGTGACCGTCGGGAACACGGTCAAGCATATTCTTTTCTTTCGTAAGATCTGCATAAAGCAGATCTGCAAAAACCGTAATAAGTAAAATTTCCGCAAACCATATGGCTTTTGTTCCGAAATATCTGCAAAGAAAACCTGCAAGAATTGTTCCGAGAACGAAAAAAACAATCATGCGCACATGAAACAGACATTTTGTAAGATCTTCGGATTGCTCTCTGTGTTTCATCCACTTTACAAAATGCACTCCGACAGCTCTTGTGTGTGCAGAGCAGAATGTTGTTGACGCAGGAATATTTTCCGCGTTTCTGAAAGTATTGTACTGCATTGCACAAATAAAGTTTATCATTATCTGGCATATCTGAACGGGCGCAGCTTCGGGAATGAAGCCGATTACGGCAACAACAATCATCTCAAATGCAACAAAAACAGTGTCCCATCTTATACGGATGAATCTCTTTACTGATTTCGGCAGTGCTTCTGAAATAATTGTTCCGCCAAGGTATGACGCCATGGGAATCAGATAGTACAGTGCTTTTTTCCAGTCGGCGGTGCCCAGGGACATTCCGAAAAGAACAAAATTGGCAGTCTGTGCATTACAGAAAATTCCGCCGCGGCAGGAGAATGTGTATCCTCCGAAAAAACCTGCAACTGTAATCATCAATGCAAAAATCCACCAACGTTCGCACTCAAGAAGCGGAGCGTCTGCTGTATTTTTTAATTTTTTTCTGTTCATTATATGTTATTTTACCGAACCGTCAGCATTGAAGAGAGGAAGCTTTTCAAGATAAATAAGATCTTCTCTGTTCTGAGCATCACCCTCTGCAAGAATAGCCATTCTGCCGCAGATTTCACCGCCGGTCTGCAAAACAAGTTTTTCAACTGCTGCGAGTGATTCACCTGTTGAAATAACATCATCAATAATAAGGATTTTTTTACCTTTCATTATTTCTGCATCTGCAGTGTCAAGATAAAGTTTCTGTTCACCTTCGGTTGTAATTGAATTGACGTTTACTTCAAGAACACCTGTCATATAGAGCTTGGGCTTTTTTCTTGCAACAAAGTATTTTTTGTCACCGTTCTGTCTTGCCATTTCATGAATAAGGGGTATACCTTTAGCTTCTGCAGTAATAAGATAATCGTATTCGGGAGCTTTTGCAAGCAGATCTCTTGCACATGCAACTGTGAGTTCTGCATCACCGAAAATAACAAATGCGCCGATGTAAAGATCGTCAGTAACTCTGCACAGAGGTAATGCTCTGTCAAGTCCTGCAATGTTCATATTATAATCCATAACCGTATTCTCCTTTTATCTTTCTGAATTATATTATAATGCCGTAACAAAAAAAGTCAATGTAAACGAAACTTTTTTTACAAAAACTATTCACAATATAAATTAATATGTTATAATATGATTATATTTTGACGTGTGAAAGGGAAAATAAAATGAGTTATGTAAACATTATTGCTCACCGCGGAGCAAACAGATATGCACCTCAGAATACTCTTCCTGCTTTTGAAAAAGCTGTTCAGCTCGGTGTTGACGGTTTTGAAACAGATGTGCACCTTACAAAAGACGGTGTGCCTGTTATCTGTCATAATTACACTGTAAATGAAACAAGCAACGGAATGGGAAGTATTGCTTCTTATAATTTTGAGGATCTGAGAAAACTTGATTTCGGCAGTTACTTTGCACCTCAGTTCAAGGGAACAAAACTGCCTTCGCTTGATGAATTTCTTGAACTTGTTTCTCAGTCTGACATAAGCATTATGAATATCGAAATCAAGGGACCTAAGAATAAGAAGACAGATATAATTCCCGAGATTCTGACTGCCGTAAAGGCTCATAATCTTTCAGACAGATTGCTTATATCAGGTTTTGACAGTTATCTTCTCAAAGCTGTAAAAGATTACGATAAAAAGGTCAGAACAGCGTACCTTTACGGATTCCCTCATTGTGATAATTACAGCAACATGATGTTCCCGATAGCTCATGCGAAACATATAGGAGCTTATGCGTTACATCCGATGTCATGCTTTGTTAATAAGGCATATGTAAAGGCTGCACACAGAGAAGGCATAAAAGTAAATGTCTGGACAGTCAATTCTGAAGAAAGAATCAGATTTATGATAAACTGCGGTGTTGACGGAATTATTACCGATTGTCCCGACAGAGCAATGAATATAATGAAATCAATGGGAGTAAAATGATGCATATTAATTTTGTTGTGCCTTGTCTTTTAGGACTTGAGGCGCCTATTGCGGAAGAACTCAGAGAAATGGGAGCTTCCGATGTAAGAGCTGAAAACGGAAGAGTTCTCTTTTCAGGTGACGAACATATTCTTGCAAGAGCTAATATCTGTTCTCGTTTTTCAGAGAGAATTCAGGTTCTTGTGGGCACTTTTGAAGCACATTCTTTTGAACAGCTGTTTCAGGGTACAAAAAAACTGCCCTGGGAAGAATGGATAGGCAAGGAAGACAGATTCCCCGTAAAAGGCTATTCACTCAATTCTGATTTGTTCAGCGTCAGCGACTGTCAGGCTATAATCAAAAAAGCTGTTGTAGAAAGATTAAAAACAAAATATCATGTGGATTGGTTCAAGGAAACAGGTGCACTGTATCAGATTCAGTTTTCTATTATGAAAAATCAGGTAAGTCTTCTTATCGATACTTCAGGTGCAGGTCTTCATAAGAGAGGCTACAGACCCGAATCAAATGCAGCACCTATCAAGGAAACTCTTGCTGCAGCACTGTGCTATTTTGCAAGACTCAGAGATTTCCACACTCTTTATGATCCCATGTGCGGTTCAGGAACTATCCTTACTGAGGGTGCAATGATGGTCAAGAATATTGCCCCCGGTGTAAACAGACGTTTTACAGCCGAACAGTGGAAACAGGTTCCTTATGATGTATGGCGAGAAGAAAGAGACCGTGCAAGAAGTCTTGAAAAGCCTGAGATTCCCTTTAAAGCTTACGGTTCTGATATTGACGAGTATGCGCTGCGTATTGCCAAGGAAAATGCAAGAAGAGCAGGCGTAGGAGAGTATATAACATTTTCTAAGGCAGATGCAACAGCATTCAATCCCGATACAGAGAGAGGAACTGTTATTATAAATCCGCCTTACGGTGAAAGACTTATGGATTCCAGGTCTGTACAGGATCTTTACGGAAAATTGGGTAATGTTTTCACTCCCAAGCGCGGCTGGGCATATTACATAATAACTGCTGATGAAGATTTTGAAAAATCATTCGGCAGAAAGGCAGATAAGCGCAGAAAACTCTATAACGGCATGATAAAATGTCAGCTCTATATGTACTATAAATAAAACAAAAAAGCAGTTACTTCGAAGTAACTGCTTAATTTTTTTATTGTCTTATCAGCCGATAAGAGCAGGAATGCCGTAAGAAATAACAGCCATAATTACGCCTGCAATGAAAACACCCAAAGCAATAATAGGGAATGACTTTTTAATGTCAATGTCAAGCAGTGCAGCGAAAAGCGCACCTGTCCATCCACCTGTACCGGGAAGGGGAATTGCAACAAAAAGAAGAAGTCCCCACTGTTTGTATTTCATTACCTTGTCTTTGTTCTTTTCTGTTTTAGCTTCAAGCTTTGCAATAAACTTATCAAAACCTTTGATTTTTCTGAGAAATTCAAAAATCTTTTTAATAAAAAGAATTATGAAAGGAATGGGAATGATATTTGCTATATAGCAGATTATAAATGCTTTCCACAGAGGAATCTGAAGAAGCGATGCAGCAATGAGTCCGCCTCTGAGTTCGAGAATCGGTAAAAGTGAAATAAAAAATGCTGTAAACTCAGCGGGGATTTTATTGCCGAATAAGTCAACAAAAAAATTGGCTAATGTTTCTGACAATTAATTCAACTCCTGTTTATATGTTATGTTCTGCAAGAAAATCCTTTGCAGATGTCAAAATGCTTTTGTCATTTTCAAATTTGAGTGTGGCAAGCGCTTTGTCGAAATCAAGCCACATATAGTCTTCAATTTCTTCTTTCTGAATCACCGTATTTGTGTCAGTTGTTGAAGCGAGGAATATTGTAACTCTCTTTTCAACTCTGCCGGCAATCTTGTATTCAGAAGTGGAACTGAAACCGTCCAGAATATTTATATGCAGACCTGTTTCTTCCAATACTTCTCTTTTTGCAGTTTCTGTTTCTGTTTCGCCCTTTTCGATATGACCTTTGGGGAATCCCCAGTGACTGCTTCTGTTATTTTTTATCAGAAGAAAACGACGACAGCCGTTGATCATTCTGAATATAACAGCACCGCAGGAACTTTCATAAAGACACTCAAGGGAATGAGGTCTGTTTTTTTCATAGAACTTTATTGCGTCTTCAATTTCAAAATTGATGTATCTTGACTTTTTGGGCGCAACAATAATATAGTTAGGACGTTTGTCCTGATGACGGACAATTCCTATGATTTTGCCTTCAAAAATGTTGACAGGGTGGTTTATTCCCAATACGCATGCAGAATAAATAAATGATTTTTTTTCTGTTTTGATTTCGGCTACACCGAAGTTAAGCAAATAACGGGTATTTGTTTTGCTGTCAAAAAAATTGAAGGGCTTTGTAATTCTTACTCGTACATTTTTACCCAACATAAAATAATTCTTCCAATCGCATATACTGAATTTATTATACAATATTTTTAAATGCGTTGCAAGAACTTTTTTATCTAAAAAATAAAAAAACCGACATTATTGAAAATGTCAGTTTTTTTTATTAAAGAAAATTATCTTTTCTTTTCCCAACCTTCGAAAATTTCATCGAAGTAGTAAACGTTGTGTTCATCCTTATCGTGTTCACAGTACCAGACCTGTGCGAAGAAGGGATTTGTCTTAGCAACTTCATCGTAGTTCCACTTTTCTGTGGGGATGAAGCACTTGGGACACCAGTGACCGCCCTTGAGGATAAGTGTGGGGCTTGCTTCGAATTCTTCGCCGCAAGTGCCGCATTTCCATGTAAGCTTTGTTCTCATGTCGCCCTTAGTCATCTTCTTGCTTAAGCACTGACCGCCTCTGAATTCAGCTGCCTGCTTCATATCCTTGATATCAAGTTCTGAAGTGGGTTTGCTTTCATCATAACCGTGGTCAAGTTTGTACTGTTCAGCAGCAGAAATCTTCTTGTCATATGTTTCAAGTTCAAACATTGACCAGTGACCGCCGATCTTCTGCCAATCTTCGTATGTGCCGTAGTAAGCAGTAAGTCTGTCCTGTTCCTTGTTCTTGATCCAGTCAAGAGTACCCCATCTGGGAGTTTCTGCAATCTTCTTCATGAAGGGCTTTGCACAAGCTGAAATGAGTTTCTTTGTGGGGATGTACTTGGGAATTCTGAAGTAGGGTTCAACCATTGTTGCCATTCTGTCGAAATACATTTCAACAGGAAGGTTCTCACGGAAGTGGAGGTAGCTTTCAAGCTTGTCTGAGTCAGCATAGAACTGACCGTGGAAGTTCTTGAGTGTGAACCAGTTGGGATCAAAAAGAGTTTTGGGATCGCCGAGACCGATACAACCGAGAAGGAGCTTTTCGAATTCGTAGTTTGTAAGTCTGTAATCCTTACCTGAACCGATGTTGTAGAAGCTGTTCCAGAATTCTTCGGGAAGATCTTCTGCAAGTACAAAGTTAGCCATAAGACGGCCTGAGTCTTCAACAGTTGCCCATTCAAGAACACCGTTAAGGGGAACGTGGTACATGATGGGTTCCATGTTGTGAAGAAGTGCAGGATAAAGGATACCTGACTGTCTCATTACAACCCAGTTCTTGATGCCGCTTTCAACAAATGTCTTTTCAGCAATTGTCTTTGAAATAGCATAGTGGTCGTAGATTGAGATTTTGATGGGGTCACCTGTACGTCCCCAGTGGATAGGATAGCCACGGTTACCTGTTTCAGCAACAGTACCGATGTAGCAAACCTTGATATCGTCAGCATTGGGCTGAGCAAGAACTGCCTTACAGATGTATTCTGCAGCAGTTGTGTTTGTTTTAAGAGTTGTGTAAGGCTTGTAGTCAGCAGCAGGAGAAACCATGCCACCGATGTGAAGAACATAGTCTGAACCTGTAACACCTTCAAGGATTGAATCATAATCAAGAAGGTCACCCCAAACAACTGTTACGTTGGGATATGAAAGGTAATCTTTGAGAAGTTCAAAGTTCTTCTTACCTTTTCTTGCAAGGAGTTTGATATGTACTTCGTTGGGTTTCTTGAGAAGCTCCTGGAAAGCAGCCCAACCCATTGTACCGGTACCGCCGGTCATAAATACGGTTTTCTTTGCCATTTATTTTTCCTCCAGTCTTGAGTGAGATTTATACAAATCCTTAATAATTATACAACAAAATTATCGGAAAAATGTTAACAAAATGTAAACATCTGAAAATCTTATTCTACATTATTTTGCACGGTTTGTATTTGTGTACCGTTATGATCAATTGTATAATTTTCTTTGTAAATAAGGTCACCTGCAGTTGTAAAAGAATAACCGTCTGAAGAAAGTTTTTTCAGTATTTCAGGCAATGCCTGTGCAGTGTGCTCAGTGCCCGTATGAAACTGAATTATCGAACCGCCTTCAGTTTTTGTTGTGACTCTGCGGATGATTTCGTCAGCGGAAATATTTTTCCAGTCAATGGAATCCCCGTTGGCAACTATTGGAAGTGGCTATTCTTCCATGTTTTGTTGATAGTTGAATATACGCATATTATCAATTTGCTGTTGGTATAATTGAAATTGTTTTGATATTATATCCTTACAGAAATCGCTGAATTTTGTCGGGTATTTTTTTTCACTATCTGATTTCTTCTTTTTCTTCTTCTTAGTATTTTCCTTCACGTCTTCTTTCGTATCTTTTTCAATATCTTTCTTAACATCTGTTTTTGTTTCTATCCTATCCTCGTTTTTAATAATACTATTAGTTTTGACCTTAACGCTTGCTATAATGGGCAGGGGAGTGTTTTTTGTTTCATCAATCTTGATGCCTTTAAAATAGTAAACATTGCTCTTCCCTTTGTAATGAGGTCTGTATTTCTGAAGATTTGAAACTGCTGCAAATTGCTTTGTAAACTTTATTGGTGTCAGAGGATTCTTTCCATAATATTTCTTATAATAATTGCAATATGCTGAATAAACTTCCTTAATAGGGCAATTAAAATCATCATCAAGAATGCAGACTGATTCGATAAAATCTTCTATAATTTCATCTTCAGTAACCATTTCAGATTTTTGTGGATATTTTTCTACTTCTTTTATGTTGTGCACACCTAGTGAAATGAAATCATTCTGAAGCCAAAAAAGAGCTTGTTGCGAAATATGAGGCATCGCAATTTTTTCTGAATTAAATTCTATAGCTGTTGCAGAAAAGATATTTTTTATTTTATTGAAATACTCTTTGTTATTGGTTAAATAAATTATAGGTATCCTGTTGATTATCCGTAAATCAACAGGATAATATTTATCCTTTACAGTTATAATGTTTCCTTTCAGTATTTTTTTTAATATTTTTGCTTTTGCTACCGTATCAGGTATCGGTTCATCAATACATACATAACCAACATTGCTGTTATTCATTGAAGCTTTTTGTAAATTTAAAAGTGCTTCTTTTTTCCATAAAGTTTTAAATGAACAGGGTTTCAGTAATTTGTTTGTTGCAGCTCCTAGGAAAAGTATTAATGCATCATAAATAGTAGGATCTGCGTATATTGCAAATGCTTTATTTTTTGCTTTTGCATCAGCAATTTTTGCACAGAATCGTGCTAATTCATAAAATTTATACAGTCTACCATCAGTCAGACCATAAAGAAAAATATTCATTACGTGATCTGTATTTATGTTTTGAATTGGGCTGTCATATAAGATTGGTATTTTATCACAGAGTTCTATAAGATTTTCATATTTTTTAATCTTCTTTTCCAATGTAAGATATTCTTTGATAATCTTGTATTGACTATAGGATTTTTTTATACACAACCTTTCTTTTTTAACTATTTTATAATACTCGTCGTATAATTCATTATTTGGCGGAACAAAAGAATATGTTGGTGTGCCGTTTTTTTCATTTTCTTCGAATGCTTCCCAAGAATCGAAATAAAGAGTTGGTTTGTGAGGATAAGACTCATAAGCTGTAACTGTTGATTTTTTTATGTCGTTCAATACATCATTATCAAAATGCACAGGAGATAAAAAATCCAAAGAATTATCCGTTAATGATCTGAAACATAAGTTCATATCAACCAGTTCACATGCACGGTATTCCGGTTTGATTGTCATCAGCGCATTGATATATCTGCCGTTTAATTCTTTTGCAAGTTCCTGATTGTTCAGAAGTCGTTGCTCATATATTTCTTTATTATTTTTGTGTTCTTTTTGCTTTTTGATTGCTATTTTAATCTGATTAAAATCATCATAATGTTTTATTGAATATTTAAAATATCTTTCAGCAAGTTTTGTTCTGTTTCTTGCAAAAACTGTAACATCTAACAGGTCATTGTTTTTCAGATATTGAATATATTTTTCAGCTAAGGGCATATCGTTATTATCCATGGTAATGTCTCCTATTTTGTGTACCAGGAATTCTGTGTACCAAAAATTATGATAAGGAATTTTATACTGAACTTTAACAAACGGCTATAAATAGCTGTTTGTTAACTCTATTAATTTTATATTACATATATATTATATCATATATAATAGCTATTTCAAGCATTTTTTATAATCGACTGTAAATTTTTACAACCAACATAACACCCTCATAATGCATACCGTAATATTAAATTCGGTCAGATGCATATTATTGTTTTGAGGAGGTTATACATATGAGTATTGTAAACACATTTACTACTAATGATAAAACAAAACGTCAGTTCCGACAGGCTGAATTGCACAGGAAATGTATTCTTATTCTGAAAGCAAGGAGGAGAAAAACATGAGTGCTGCTATTTATGCCCGGCAGTCGATTGACAAAAAGGACAGCGTGTCGATAGAGGGACAGATAGCACAGTGCCGCAAGTTTGCCGGAGAGGATGCTTTGGTTTTTCAAGACAAGGGTTACTCGGGCAAGAATATCAAGCGTCCTGCGTTCACGGAACTTATAAATGCAGTTGAGTCAGGAACGGTTAAAAAAATATACGTTTATCGTCTCGATCGATTCAGCCGTAATATATTGGATTTCGGCAAGCTGTGGGAAATTTTGGAACAGTATGGTGTTGAATTTCAATCTGTAACAGAACAGTTTGACACATCTTCTCCTATGGGCAGAGCCATGCTCAACATTGTTCTGGTCTTCGCTCAGCTCGAAAGAGAAACCACGGCAGAGCGTGTCAAAGATAACTACTTGCATCGTTTTAAGCTTGGTGAATGGACCGGCGGACCTGCACCATATGGCTTTGACCTTACAAAAATTTCAGTTGACGGCAGACGTGTGTCTTCACTTGTTGCAAATGAAGAGAAATCACAGATTGTGAAATTTATATTTGAAGAGTATTCTAAACCAGATACTTCCTTACGAAGTTTGGCAGCATTGCTGACGGATAGGGGAGTGCACGGACCGAAACGGGAGCAGTGGGACAGTGTTACACTATCCCGCCTTTTACATAGCCCCGTTTATATCAAGGCTACTCCCGAAGTGTACTGGTTTTTCCTTGCAAAAGGGATGCATATTGAGCAGGATATTACAACTTTTGACGGTGTTCATGCGTGCAATATTGTTTGTAAACGTGACCGTACAAAGAATAAGTATAATTCACTTGATGATCAACTTCTGACAGTATCTAATCACGAGGGATTTATTGATGCTGATTTGTGGATGAATGTTCAGGAAAAACTTGAAAAGAATCGGCAGATAAGCCGTGCTAATGCAGGTAAGTATTCGTGGCTTACAGGACTTATGAAATGTGCAAAGTGTGGATATTCGCTGAAAATCAATTACAGTAAATCTGAAAATAAATTGCATCTTCTTTGTTCAGGCAAGTCAAACCTCGGTATATGTGATTGTAAGGTCAAAATTGATGTTGCCGAGCTTGAGACCTACGTTGCTAATCAAATATCGGATATTCTCAAGTCATCGCCACCAATAGATATTGTTCCGGATAACTCGGATGTATCATCTAAAGTGCTGGCTGTTGAACAGAAGATAGACAGACTTGTGAATGCACTTGCAGAGAGCAGTGATGTTTCTGCATCTTACATATCAAAACAAATCGAAGCTCTGCATAAACAAAGGGAGGACTTGTTGCAGAAAATACCGTCTGAAGCTCCTACAATGCAAAGAATAAACTTCAAAGACTTAACGTTCGATGAGAAGAAGATCATTGCAAGGGAGTTTATAGAGCGAATTTCAATTGAAAATAAAAAAGTTAATATTATCTGGAAGATATAATCCTGCGTTAGATTACAGAAACGTGGGATTATTTTTTTATATTTTTTTAGGAGGAAATTAAAAATGAGTAAATTTGTAAAAGTTAAAACCAAAGGTGTTTGTGAAACAAACAAAGAGGCATTACGCCTTATCAGACAACTGAAAATAGAATGTGCAGAAGAGTCATTTGACGGATTCAGTCAGAATTGCTGTCCCTATGTACCCGGACTGGGTGTAATTGAGATGTTCAGGTGCTTCGGCATAACGCATGGTACTCGTCTGACACATTATGTATTATTTCTTGAACCGACAGAAGTTTCAGATTTCCAAACAGCAGTGGATATCGCACGTGATATCTGTGCATTTATCAGTAAAAATTATCAGACGCTTTTTTATGTACATTCGAGGAGAGGCAGAGTGCATATACACTTTCTTGTGAATAACTTTAACTGTTTTCACGGCAAACGGAATGAGAATCTGAGTGCATCATATGAAGCGATATTTGAAACTGTTCGCAGAGTTCAGAAACATTACGGTGTACAAGAACTTTGTTATCTTTCAAAAGTAAACAAACGGGATAATTCAATCGCATCTGAAATAACGGTTATTGAAGTCCAATAATTTATCAAAATTCAGAATAAATGAAAGAACACTTTTGTAAGGGCCCCGGGGAGGATGTTTTCTTCCCCTGGCGAAATTAACACAGGATACAATATTTATTGTTTTTAATAAATAATTAAGGTTTTGATATAACTAATTATTTTAATTAATTATATCAATATACCTATATAAAAATTAATATTATAAGGAGTGATTCTATGGCAACCATCAGATGCATAAATGCAAAAGGAAAATATCATGATGATGATGCCAAGCATGACGTTATTAACTACATTCTCAATCCGGATAAGATGATTCACGGGTATTTCGGTATGGCACAAGTGAATCCTGCAAATCCGGATCTGAGTATGTATGATACCTCAATAAGTTTCGGTCAGGAATGCGGTGTCCGAATCAGACATTATGTGGTGAGTTTTCAAAATAAGGAGCTTAGGAACCCGATGATTGCAAATTTGATTGCAAATGAAATTATGACTGCAATAGGTGGTAAATTTCAATGTATTTACGGAGTTCATGAGGATACCGATGAATTACATTTTCATTTAGCATTTAATACCGCAAGTTATCTTGACGGTTCCAGATTTTACGGTACCAAGGCTGAGCACAGGGGACTGATGAATATCATCAAATTCGCTTGCAGTCATTACGGATGCATTGCATATTACGTTAGGAACAGGGATTGTGATTAATATCCCGTGAATATAGTCATATAAAACAACAGAAGCAATACCTTTGCGGTATTGCTTCTATGCTTTGTCAGATGCTTGTGTTTTCTGTTACAAAGTTGATGACAGATTGTTTAGGTATGCGCCACACACGCCCGTTTCTGTAGGCTCTGAGCTTACCTGAATTTAAATTTGCGTATATTGCATTATACCCAATGCGGAGTATCTCACATGCCTCATCAACCGTTAATATGTCAGGGTAATCGTTAAACATATAACATCGCTCCTTTGTTGATTGTTGTTTAATACTATGTTTGATTGTTTACCCTGGTATTTGATTTTATATCCGACCAATTTGACAGTTATTTTGGTCGAATGTAAGCCTGTTGCAGTTGAATGTAATACTTGCAATGAATAATATACCCCGAGAATCTCATCTCGGGGTATTGCTTATTCAGTTACTTATTTTTCAGATGTAAGTTGATGATTGAATTTTCATCTATGCACCAGACACATCTGTTTCTGCATTCTCAGAACTTATATTTTTTTAATTTTGATTGTTTTGCTTTATGCCAGTGTGTATGGTCTTGTTTGATGCAAAATATCATTTATTGCTATTTTTTTCAGATTTTTAGTAACTTATTTGTTTCCATTGCGTTCTTTTATAATATTTCTGATAGCGGCTTTTTCTGCGTATGTTGAGCTGTTATTGAATATTTCTTTCAATTCTTCAGTGCTACGATTGGAATAGCGCCTTGTGTAATTATTTACATCGCGTTCAGTTTTTTTGTTGTATTCCTCAACGTTTTTGTTTGTTGCGTTTACAAAGCTTCGTGCTATGCCAAATAATAATTCTATAAATTCATTGTTTGCCATTCTAATACACCTTTCTTTTTATGTGAATTAATCATCATCGTCATCAGATTCATCTTCATATAAATCATCATAATTCAAACCAAGTGCATTGCAGAGTTCATTTTCGTTCATATACTCGCCACTGTTTAACATTCTTTCGTATTTCTTGTACATTTTTGCCATGATGAGTTCTCCTTTACAAAATAATTGATTTGAAATATAAAATGTTGTTGTTTAATTCTATTGCTAAACACAAAATAGAACTAACAACTATAATTTTATATCTGATAGATAGTATATAGTATTTGATTGTTCCTGTCAAGATGTGCTTTGTTTTGATAAAATATTATATATAAAGAGGTGTTAACGATATGAAACCGATATATGAATCTGAATATTTACAATTAGGACTGAAGATAGCATATTACCGTAAGCTCCGTGGCTTGACGCAGGAACAGCTTGCGGAACAGATTGACCGTACACCTGCATTTATCGGTCATGTTGAAGCACCTAATATCAGCAAAGCAGTATCTCTTGATACACTTTTTGATATAGCACATGCACTTGATGTTCCCGTATATAAATTCCTTATGTTTGAGGATGACTGATTTAAATTTTTACATAATTTTATCCTGATATAGCTTAATTGCTGTATCAGGATTTTTTTGTACAAATATTAAATTTATTAAAACATATGTTGATTTTAGTGTATATTTTGT
>JAZOUN010000034.1:0-10279 GCA_045658165.1 Acutalibacteraceae bacterium | reverse complement strand
AACTGCATAACAGGATTCATTTCAATATACATACTGAAATCCGGTGTCAATACTGCCTTATACTTTTTTAATGTTTCAATATATTTTTGCGGATTGTTCCATATGTCTTCAAATTTGTAATCATATAAAAAGAAGTGAACAGCCCTGTTGTAATGATTGGCTTTTCAGATTTATACCGAAAATTGTTGAATGTCTGACCTTTTTGTGATAAACTGATTCAAGACAAAAAACGGGAGGGTTTGTGCAAACATGGTTCTTTATTACTTGCTTGTTTTTGCAGCGACAATACTGTTTGCCCTGCAATTTTTATTTAATCAGAAATTTGAAAACGAACGGGGCAGCGGTCTTCAATCTGCACTTGAATTTTCATTTTACAAAAGCATAATTATTGTTGTTATAATGCTTCTGATAAGCGGATTCAGAATTGTGATAACACCTTTCAGTGTGGGGCTGTCTGTAATCTATTCAGCCGCATGTATACTTATGACCTATTTCAGCATGAAAGCTTTTGCTGTGGCAAATCTTTCTGTTTATTCCGTGTTTTCCATGCTCGGCGGTATGCTTCTGCCGTTTCTTCTGGGAATCGGATTCTTTGACGAAAAGCTGACACCTTTTAAAATTGTCTGCTGTGCTCTGATTGTCTTTTCGGTTCTTCTGAATCTCAGGGGCGGTAAACAGAGTAAAAAAGCATTTTTATATTATATGGCAGTGTTCATTCTTAACGGAAGTGTTGGTGTTATTTCAAAAATACATCAATCATCGTCTTTACCCCATACCGACAGCACCGGATTTATGTTTATTTCTTCTGCTGTGAGTGTTATTATCTGCGGAATATGGCTTCTTGTTCAATACAGAAAAATTCCGCTGATAAAAGGCAAAAGCCTTATTTATGCTTCGGGTTACGGAATATTCAACGGTGCAGGAAACTGGTTTCTTCTCATTTCCCTTGCACATCTTCCCGCATCGGTTCAGTATCCTCTGGTTACGGGCGGAGTTATGGTTTTCTCCACAATCATTAGTGTAATAAGAAAAGAAAAATTATCAAAGACTGATTACATAGCGGCGGCAATTTCATTTATTGCCTCGGTTCTTATGGCTTTCTGATAAAAGTTGTGACAGCGTCCGAAACCGGTTATCTATAGGAAAATAATTTTTTAAATGCGGTTTTCCGACATAATGATATGTTAAAAACTCCCCGATATGCGAAAGCATTATCAGGGAGTTTGATTTTTTTGTGCTTGATGTTTATGAATTTCAGTTTATAAAAATCATGCCTGCCGCAGGAATGGAGATTTCCTGAATTTTTGCGGAGAATGAACCTTTTTCTATAGTTTCACCCTTGCAGTTTACTGTTGTGAACGATTTGTTTTCGGCATTTTTTATGATAAGAGAACTGTACATGGATGCATTTACAACTGCTGTTTCTTTACTTTTTACTGTGACAACGGGATTTGTGAAACATGTTATAACTGATTTTTCTTCCAGTGTGCTGCATGCCTGACTGTAATAAATTTCAGGATTTTCGGCTGTCAGATATCCGTTAAGAAGAACGTTTTTCCATTTTTTCCAGAATGAAATGTAGTATCGGAGCATTTTATAATGGTCTTCGGGGAGCTTATCGATTCTTACGGACACCTGCGGCACAGCGTAAAGAATGTTTGCAAACTGAAGTGCTGCATTTTCGGCTGAATCATTCATATTCCACATTATCATGTCTGAATGAACAGCAGTTTTCCCCGAAGTAAGGCGCAGATTTATAACACCTGTTCTGTTTTTGAGTGTGTCGCAGGGACAATCACCAACACGGAGCATATTACCGTATTTTCTGATTGACGGGCCGACATAAGACTGACGGAATTCAATAAGAATATCGGGATTTATAGCTGTAAGGGCTGTTTTTACTTCTGTCATAAGTGCATGAATTGCATCTTCAAGGGATTGGAAATCACGTCTCTTATCATACTCAAGAGATTTTCCTTTAAGGAAAAATGAGTCAATAAAATCGAGTTTCAGACCGTCAAGATTCCATGTTTTTACGGCTTTTTTGTAAGTTTCTACAAGATAATCACGGACATTTTTGTATCTGGGGTCAAGACCGAAAAAGTCGGTGTCATTGCCCGAGCCTTCAAGAACCATGTCCTTGAAATCATTATATTTGTCGGTATATTTGCCCACAAACGGAACCGAATACCAGAGCATGACTTTCATTCCGATTCTGTGAATTTCCTCAACAAGCGAAGCCATGTCACCCATCTTTTTCGGCGCAACGAGCCAGTCTCCGCAGTATGCGTAACCTCTGTTATTGTCGTCTGTCTGCCAACCGTCATCGATTATGACAGTTTCAAGTCCGATTGCCGCAGAAGCTTTGCATTCACTGATAATTTCATCCCTGTCAAGCATCTGATGAAAGCTGTACCAGAGAGAATCCACGGGAGCTTTGGCGCTGTCGGGAACATATGCGGCTTTGTAATTGCATTCCGTTTCCCACCAACTGACAGTTGAATAAATACTGTCGTAATAAGGGACAGAGCGCATGTCAAGCCGAATTGTTGCCGAATAATTATCTGTGGGTGCGGTCGGACGGGTGAAAAACTCTGTTTCACATATGAAAGATGCGCTTTCCTCGTGGATTCCTGTTTTTATGTTTATGGGTGTATCAACGTCTGAAACTGCAATGCAGAGCTTGTTTGTGCCGTTTTTTGAAATGAGGGACTGTACGGGCATCCAGGAGGCAAGTCTTGACTGAACTTTAAGAGGACTCCAGTCAAAGGCAAGTCCGTGAATGTCAAGAAGTGACGGATTCCAGGTTGAATGCACATCACTTGCGCTGAAATACCAACTGATTGAAAAAGGTTCGGGAATTTCGGGTGAGGGGAGTGTCATTGAGACATTTATTAAAAGTATATCTTCAACCGTGTTTTCGGTAAGTTTTATTGACGCATTTTTATTGCCGCCTGAAATACTGAAATTCATCACTGCGTTCCTCCGTTTAATAAAAAGAGAGTTTTTTCTGTTATTATACATCAAATCAGACTGTTTGTCTTGTTTTGGATATGTTGAATTATGAATTTTTTGTAAATTTTTTTATATTTATATTATATACTTGTTTTTTTTATTTTTATTATATATAATATTTGCATAAATACGATGAGTCATATTGCTATTTTTCATGATTCAACGAAGGGAGTTTTTTTAATGCTCACAAACATAAAAAATACTACAAAAAAGGTAATGAGCATGTTGCTTGCAGTGGTAATGTGCTTTACAGCACTTGCTGTATGTATGCCTGTTGTTGCAGAAGCAATCAATAGCGGTACTCATGTGTACGGCAGATACTACTATTATCCTCAGGGCACACAGTTTATTTCGTCTATCCGTTTCGGTCAGGCAGAAAAGAGTGCAGATGCGACATCTAAAGCTGAACAGGACGGTCATACAAAGCTTGATGTTGACCTGAACAGCGGTGTTTCAGGTAAGGATTATATCTTCCTCGGATATAAGACATCATCAAATATCAATGACGCTATGGCAACAATGCTTGTCAATGCTCATGGCAACGGCGGAAACGCTACTGATACTTTTACAATAGGCAACAAGACATATTCATTTTCTATAACAGGCGGAGGCCAGGATCTTAATGCTGATGCCGGCGGCGATTATATTTATCTTTATGCAACTAAAGATCCCAAAGCAGGTCTTCCTGTTGTAAGAATTAATGCTGTTTCAACAGGAGATGGTGAAAGCGGTTATACTATGGCAGGTTATGACTCAGTTAAGAGGCATGACAAAGGCAGCATATCAGACTGTAATGCCGGTGCCGGCGGTAACTATGTTTACCTTTTCTATGATAACTGCTCCGTATATACAGACGTTACACCGTCCATGAATGCATTCAAGGAAGTTTATGCTAAAACAGCAACAGTAGGAACCCAGGATTGCTACACAGCTGATTCATGGCAGACATATAAAGCAGCTTATGATACAGCAAAGAAAATTAATGATTCATATTCAAATGCTTACAACGCAGGTTGTTACACAGCTGATGAAATTGCTGCAGCAAAAACAGCTCTTGATTCAGCAATCGGCGGTCTTCAGGGTGTTGTAAAGCTTGATGCTGCAACAAACGGCGGTACAGTCAGTGTAACAGAGTTCTCATCAAATGTAGGCAACGGCACAACAATCACATTCCCTGCAAACTACTACACAGCAACAAGAGAAGGCTATTCATTCCTCGGCTGGAGTACAGATAAAAATGCAACAAGCGGCAGTATGAGCAACATGGTACTTCCTCTCGGCACAACCGTATATGCAATTTTCTCAGTCAATAAATACACTGTTAAGTTTATAAATACAATCACAGGCAAAGAAATTAAATCAGAAACTGTTGAACACGGTGCAAGCGTTACTGCTCCCACAGTGAATAATGTTGAAAAGAATGACGAAAATACTCATTACGAATTCAAAGGCTGGTCAACAAACAGTTTTACAAACGTAACAGAATCATTTACTGTTTCAACAAAATACGACAAGGTAGAGCATACATATTACCTTGAGAGTGAAACAGCTCCTACATGTAGCAAAACAGGTTCTAAGGTTTACAAATGTTCAGTGTGCGGACAGCAGAAGACAGAAACTCTTCCCATAATTCCCGAAAACCACAAGAACACAACACTTTACCCATCAAAACCGTCAACATGTAATGTTCAGGGTTATACTGAATACATTTACTGTAATGACTGTAGTAAAGTCATTTCAGGCAGAACACCTCTTCCTCTTGCAGATCATCAGTGGGGCGAATGGTCAGCTCCCACAGCAACATGTACACAGAACGGTATCAAGACAAGAAAGTGTGAAATCTGTAAAACAACAGAAGCAGAAGATGTTGCTGCAACAGGTCATACTTGGGGTGATTGGAAAGTTGTAAGAGAAGCAACATGTACAGTAAACGGCAGACAGCAGAGACAGTGTTCTGCATGTAAGGAAACTGAAGTTGCAATTCTCTACGCAACAGGCCATGAATATAAAGACACGGTAACAGCTCCCACTTGTACAGAGCTTGGTTATACAACACACAAGTGTGAATGCGGAGATTCATATATCGATACTTATGTTGATGCTCTCGGACACGAATGGATTAATGTAGGTAAGCCTATTGTTGAGGCAACATGTACAACAAACGGTAAGCAGTATCAGCAGTGTTCACGTTGTTACGTTACACAGGAAGCTGTTGTTGAAGCACTCGGTCACGACTGGAAAAATCAGACTATTATAAAAGAAGCAACATGTACTGAAAACGGTCTTATGGCTGCAACTTGTGACAGATGTAGTGAATCTCAGAACAGCATTGTAATTCCTGCACTCGGTCACACATGGGATGAGGGCGTTGTTACAACAGAGCCCACTTGTACAACTCCCGGTGTACTTTTCATGACTTGTACAACATGTAATGACGAAAGAACAATCAAGATTGATGCTATCGGTCATGATTGGGGTGACGGATTCCTTATTGCAAAACCCACTTGTACAACAGAAGGAAGCAAGTTCTATTACTGTTCTGTTTGTCAGGAATCAAAGGACGAAGTGCTTGAAAAACTTCCCCATGATTATGTAGGCGTTGTAACAGTTCCCACATGTACAGAAGACGGTTATACAACATATACATGTTCAGACTGCGGTACCGTGACTGTTGATGATTATGTTGAATCTCCCGGTCATGCAAATATTGTAACTGTTGTTCCTCCCTCATGTACTCAGAAGGGTTACACTGTAACAAGATGTCTTATTTGTGACAACATTGAAAGAGACAATTATGTTGACGCTCTCGGTCATAATTATGAAAATCTCTTTGTTGCTCCCACATGTACACAGAAGGGTTATACACTCATCCAGTGTACTGCATGTAATGACAGCAAAAAGACAGATTATGTTGATGCTCTCGGTCATGAATATGAAGTAACAACTGTAGAACCCACATGTGTACAGAGAGGTTATGATTACCATGTTTGTATCCGTGGTGATTATACATATAAAGATAATTATGTAGCTGCTGCAGGTCATAAATATGCAGAAGCAGAAAGAGTTCTTCCCACAGAAACACAGAGCGGTTATGTTCTTTCACGTTGTACCGTTGACGGATGTAACAGTGAACAGAAAGAAATTCTTTACTATGACGGAAAAGCTCTTGTATATATCACTCTTTATGACGATAACGGTAACCCCGTAACAGAAGCTACAGTTACATTTACCGAACTTAACACAGGAGAAACATTTGTGATTAAAACTGACCTTAACGGTTATTTCACAGAAGTTCTTCCCGAAGGTGATTATGAACTTGTTATAAGCAAGATCGGTTATAAAGACACAGTAGGTTTCATCTCTGTTTACAACGGAGAGACAACAATTGATATTCCCACAGTTTCTGCTGTTGAATGCGATTGTTACTGTCACAAGAATGATTTCTTCTCAAAGATCCGCAGAATTTTTGCTAAGATTCTTTCACTTCTCGGAACAAAGCATGAGTGTTGTGAACATTCAGAAGTGTAAAAAATATAAAATCGGATGTTCGTTATGAACATCCGATTTTTTTTGCTTTATGATAATTCTGCAAGTGCATCGATTTCTTTTACCGAATCACGCACAGCTTTATTTGCGAGGATTTTTCCTTTGAATGTATCGCTGAGGCATGATGTGTAAAGAATCATTTTTGCGTTGTTGCTTCCCTGAACCTTTGAGAGAAGATCTGTAAGCATTTCTTTTCTTGAGGGGTTTTTCTTTACAGATATATTATGTAATGTAATTTCTAATGTATCATCAGATGAAATTTCTGCAATAATCTGTAAGTTTCCGTCTTTTATGCAATATTCGGGAGAAAAGTCTGTTCCGTTGAGAGTACAGCTGATTTTTTCACTTGCCGTAATATCTTTGAACGAGAGAATGTATTTTCTTTTTGCAGGGATAATTGATTTATCACCCTCTGCAGCATTTACGGTAAATACGACATTTTCTCTGTTTTCTGAAACACTGAATTGAGTTTCGGCAAAAGCACCGTTCTGATAATTCATTGTTTCACCGTCATCTTCATAGAGTCTGAACGTATTGTTTCCTCTGAAAATCAGAAGTTCAATGTTTTCGGGATTTGAGCAATCATTTGTCTTGTCGTTTACTGCAAGGGGAATGATTGCTCCTTCTTTTGCAAGAACGGGAATAGAAGACAGGTCACGGAACATTTTTATCTTTTTGCCGCCGTTATAGATTCTGCCTGTGAAAATATCTGTATATCTGCCTTCGGGCAGCCACACTTCAGTTGATGCTGTAAGTGTTTTTTTGTCTGTTTTTTCTGTTATGGGTGCAACAATGAGTTCTGTACCGAAACGGTATTCGTTGGGAACATTGTATGCTTCATCATCTTCCGGATTCTCGTAATACATCGGTTCCATAAGAGGTCTGCCGTCACGATGTGTGTACATGTTCATTGTGTATATATAAGGTATAAGACGATGACGTAAACGAAGATAGTCTGTTGCGTTTCTTTCTGTGTCTTTGCTGAATTTCCAGGGTTCTTTGCCGAGGAATTCGTTGCTTGTTGAATGCAGACGGTTTATGGGACTGAAAGTGCCGAACTGAAGCCAGCGGATGTAAAGTTCGTCGTCTCGTTTTCCCATATGGTGACCGCCTATATCATGACTCCACCATGAATATCCTGCATTTGAAGCATTTGCTGTGAAATAAGGTTGAAAATCAAGCGCAGGCCATACCACAAGAGTGTCACCTGAAAAACCGAGGGGGTATCTGTGGCTTCCGGGACCTGCATAACGGGAGAGGATAAGCGGACGTCTGCCGTTTCTGCTGCTGTCGATACTGTGGTAATGATTAAGCCACCAGAGGGGATCGAGTCCTTTAACGGTTGAGTTTTCACCCTGTTGCCAGTCTATCCACCAGAAATCAACACCATCATTTTCGTAGCCGTGGTGCAGGAATCTGAAATATCCTTCGGTAAACTTTTTATCTGAAATATCAAACTGAATTGTTTGTTTTGTTTTTGGATCAATGCCCATGAATCGGGCAAAATCATCGTACATATCTTCAAAGAATCTTACTCCGTCTGACGGATGAAGATTTACGGTGACTTTAAAATTGCTGTCCTTGAGAGTTTTCAGGAATGTTTTATAGTCAGGGAAAAGATCTGTGTTCCAGCTGTATCCGGTCCAGCCCGATGCCTGGAATTTTGCCATTACTTTGTTAACGGCACCGTCAATTTCTCTGTCAGGCATTGCATTTTTGCCGAAGCGCTCTTTTACATCTACCCAGTGCCAGTCCATGTCAATAGTTGCAACAGTAACGGGGATTTCAGAGTCTGTAAAGCGTTTCATAAGGGTAAGATATTCTTCCTGTGTGTATGCTTTGTAACGGCTCCACCAGTTACCGAATGCAAAACGGGGAATAAGAGGTGTTTTTCCTGTGAGACGGTAAAAATCACGCAGAGCTTCTTTGTAAGCATGTCCGTATGCAAAAACGTATTTGTCAGTTCCTTTTTCGTTTCTGTGAAGATAGTCGTTTCTCGGGCTGACTGTACCGTCATCAAGAAGAACAAGAGTCTTTGAGTCATCCATAACGGCAACACCGTCGCGGGACATGATACCGTCCTCGAGTTTTACTTTGCCTGCAGTCATGTCGAGAGTTCTTCTTGTGCCTTTCAGATTACCTTTCTGAAAATCCTCTGCAGTCATGTCTTTCATTATTACTTTTTTGAGATTTCCGTCTGAAGAGAAAACAAAAGAAACGTCATCTGTTTTTACGGTAAAACCTGAACATGTTTCTTCAACTGTGAATGCAGGGGAGTCAAAATTTCTGTTAAGAACTGTCTGCGTGGGCAGATCGCAGAAAATCGAATCAGACTGATGTTCAATTCTGATAAGTCTTGAAGTTATAACGCTGATTCTTACAGAGTTTCTCTTATAAATCTGATTTTCAGCTGTTTTCGGATTTATTTCATCACGAAATGCTTTTTTAAAGTGCTCCATTTTTATCACTCCTGAAAATATGTATACAATTATAATAAAGTATAATTATGAATTATTCAACTGCTAATTTTTGTTTTTGACCTAATATAAAAAAATAAACCGATTTTTCCGTGTTCAGAATGCTGATGACGGAAAATTCGGCTCACTACAACCTTACCCGGCGATAAGGTTGTCAGGTTGATATGTATGTGTAATTTTAATTATTCAAAATCGATTCCGTTAAGAAGTTCTTTAAGAGCTTTAACGTCGTTTGCTGTAAGAGTAACACCCTTACCCATTTTTTCATGGTCGGGACCCCAGTCACGGATATCGTACTTAGGCTCTTTACCGTTCCAACTGATAAGGTTGAGTTCTTTAGCCCAGCCGCCTGCTCCTTCTGATACAACTCCGAATGATTTTACGATTTCATAAGTAAATTCCGGCATGATTATTCCTCCAGAAATATTGTTTATAATTATTATATTTATATTTATAATAAAAATCAAGAGTTTTTTTCTTTTTTCTTGATTATTTTGCTGAGATTTCTTCAAAAATGCCTTCAAATGTTAACTTTTTGTAAACAAATCTGAAAAAGCCGTAAAATGTAGCCCTATTTGGGGCTACATTTTTGCGAGTTGGGACTAAGGGTGAGAGGAGTTTTTTATGAAAGTGAAAAATTCCTCCCGGGAGAGCAGAAAAATATGAAAGGATGATGTGATGAAAAAGCTTACCGGCAAGGAAGAAATGTTTTGCATGCTTTATGCCTCGTGCAGAAATTCCCGTGAAGCAGCATTCAGAGCCGGATACACCGTTTGTCCCGAAATTGCAGCTGAAAAGCTGCTTGCAAAAAAGAGCGTGAGAGCTGAAATTGAAAAAATTGAAAAGGAAAACAATGTTACTGATGAGGAAGTCAGGGCAGGGCTGAGAAGACTTGCATTTTCATCATCGGCAGATGCTGTCAGGCTGCTCCTTTCTGACAGCCCTGAGGATGTTGATGCAGAGGGACTTGACCTTTTCAATATTTCCGAAATAAAAAGGGCAAAGGGTGGTGGTCTGGAAATTAAATTCTTTGACCGTATAAAAGCACTTGAAAAGCTCAGTGAGCTTTCAGGGAATTCAGCCATGGGTACCGCACCGTTTTACAATGCCCTTGAAAACAGCGCAAAAGCCCTGATGGCAGGTGATGAAAAATGAATTTTGTTGCATTTTCACCCAAACAGCTTACTGTCCTTACATGGTGGTGTAAAAACAGTAAATTCAGATTTCACGATGCGATTATA
>JAZOUN010000033.1:0-2941 GCA_045658165.1 Acutalibacteraceae bacterium | reverse complement strand
ATACATAGCATGTGTAAAATTTAACCCTGAAATAGCTGATATACTACATATACCGCATGTTGAAGTAGATATTGCAGCTCTTATTCTTCACAGCGGTCCGTATAATATGGAAGCAATGATAAATGAAGATCTGCCATTGGGATTGACAACAGAACTCGCATCAATGCTTGTCGGATATAAACTTAACGATGATCTGAGTGATATCAAAAATTATAAATATTATAATTATATGTCACCTATAAATTTTGTTAATGACAAATGGTGTCCCACATTCATTTCCTGGTCAGATACTGATGTGATATGTCCCGACCAAGGCAGACCTATGGCTGAGAAGCTTATGAAACACTGCCCTAAGGTAGCAACATTCTACGCTGAAGGATTACGAAACGGACATTGTTTCCATCTGTCAATAAAAAAAGAAAAAGCTATGCAATGCCTTGAAAGCAGTATAAGTTTCTGCCGCGGAATATTTGAAGAAAATGATTAAACTTTCAAATTACATAAAAAAATAACCGTCCGGTGACGGTTATTTTTTTATATACCCGCAATAGCAGGTTTTTCAGTTTTATCAGCAACACGAGTCACATCATACTCAATAATAGGTGACTCATTATCTGTAATACATTTCTTTGTAATTGTAACTCTGCAAATTGACTCATCTGACGGAACAGAATACATAATTTCAAGCAAAGCTTTCTCCATGATAGCCCTGAGCCCTCTTGCACCAGTTTTCTTTTCAAGAGCCATTTCAGCTACTGCTTTAAGTGCATCGTCAGCAAAGATCAGTTCAACATTATCCATTTCAAAAAGCTGAACATACTGTTTTGTTATTGAATTTTTAGGCTCTTTCAAAATACGAACCAAAGAATCAAGATCAAGATTCTGAAGCGGTGTGATAACAGGAACACGACCGACAAGCTCAGGAATAAGACCGAACTTTATAATATCATGCGGTGTTGCAAGAGACATAATATAATCAGAATCAATTTCAGATTTAGCCTGAATCTTAGCTTCAAAACCTATAACGGAATTTCCAAGACGCTTTTCTATTATTTTCTCAATGCCATCAAAGGCTCCACCGCAGATAAAAAGAATATTTGTAGTATCAATCTGAATAAACTCCTGCTGAGGGTGTTTTCTTCCACCCTGAGGAGGAACATTTGCAACAGTACCCTCCAGAATCTTAAGAAGAGCCTGCTGTACACCTTCTCCGCTTACATCTCGTGTGATAGACGGATTTTCTGAGCGACGAGAAATCTTATCTATTTCATCAACATAGATAATACCTCTTTCAGCACGCTCAATATCAAAATCTGCAGCCTGAATAAGTCTGAGAAGAATGTTTTCAACATCTTCACCGACGTAACCTGCTTCAGTAAGAGTAGTTGCGTCAGCAATAGCAAAAGGAACATCAATAATTTTGGCAAGTGTCTGTGCGATCATTGTCTTACCGACACCTGTAGGTCCAAGCAAAAGAACATTACTCTTCTGAATATCTACATCGCAGTCTTTGCCGAAATATATTCTCTTATAATGATTATAAACAGCAACAGAAAGTGCCATTTTCGCACTATCCTGCCCTATTACATATTCATCAAGCTTACTTTTGATTTCAGCAGGCTTAGGAAGATCTTTTTTTGCAACATTTTTTGCCTTATTTTCTTCATAGAAAGTTTCTTCCTCAACAATCTCACTGCAAAGCTGTGTGCATTCATTACAAATAAACACATTATTGGGACCGGCAATCAGTTTGCGAACCATATCCTGAGATTTTCCGCAAAAAGAACAACATACTCCCTTATCTCTTGAATTGCCATTCTTAGCCAAATGTAATTCAACTCCTAATCAACAAAAATAATCGGGCAAACCTTATGATCTGCCCGATAAAAATCATCTGTGAGTTATAACCTTATCAACAAGGCCGTATTCAAGGGCTTCCTGTGCAGACATATAATTGTCACGTTCAGTATCAGCATAAATCTGTTCAATAGGCTTGCCTGTATTTTCAGCAAGAATTCTGTTGAGATTTTCCTTGGTTTTTAAAATCTGTTTTGCAACAATTTCAATATCAGTTGCCTGACCCTTTGCACCGCCGAGGGGCTGATGAATCATAACAAGGCTGTTGGGAAGTGCATAACGCTTTCCTTTTGCACCACTTGAGAGCAGGAATGCACCCATAGATGCAGCCATACCCATACAGATAGTTGAAACGTCACACTTGATGTACTGCATAGTATCATAAATTGCCATACCTGCAGATACGGATCCACCAGGACTGTTGATGTAAAGACTTATGTCCTTATCGGCATCCTGGCTTTCAAGAAACAGAAGCTGAGCCACAACAAGGCTTGCTGTTGCGTCATTAACTTCATCAGAAAGAACAATAATTCTGTCATTAAGAAGACGAGAGTATATATCATATGCTCTTTCGCCTCTGTTTGTCTGTTCAATGACGGTAGGTACTAATGCCATATATAAAAACCTCCTTGGACTCTTTAATTATAGTACAACATCAGAATAAATATTCAGATTATTCTGCAGATTCTTCAGCAACAGCTGTTTCTTCTGCTGCATCTGCCTTTTTAGTTGTCTTCTTTGTTGTTGTCTTCTTTGCAGCTGTCTTTCTGGGCTTTGTAGCCTTTGCATTTTCAACAACAAAGTCGATTGCCTTCTTGTTTACGATGTCACCCTTAGCTGTCTTCTCGGGAATAGCAGCCTTGATCTGATCAAGTTCCATGTTGTATGCGTCTGCATACTTCTGGTAGAGCTCGTTAACATCATCTTCAGTTGCTTCAATACCTTCAAGAGCAACAATCTTTTCAAGAGCAAGCATAAGCTTAACATCTTTTTCTGCCTGAGCTCTGTACTGTTCTCTTACAGCTTTTTCATCCATACCAATGTATGTCATATATGTCTTGAAATCAAGACCCTGCATACGGAG
>JAZOUN010000032.1:0-8586 GCA_045658165.1 Acutalibacteraceae bacterium | reverse complement strand
CCCATCTGGGGTCCACCCCATCACAGATCATGCTGGGAGAAATACAACCGTTGCGTAAACGAAGAGAACCCCATTGAAGGATTTATATGGCAGATGCACAACAGTGACACACCTGCCGCAAATAATTCTCAGCAAAAAAACATGAAAGTATGTCCCCGTTGCGGTGAGCACAATGCTCAGTATGAACCCGTATGTATCAGATGCGGTGAAAGACTCAAATCGGAACAGAAACCGGTTACAAATCAGTTTCCGTCTTTCGACAACATACCCATCGGCAACTGGCAGACTCAAACAGATCCTGAAAAGTTTTCTCCCTATCAGAACGTTTATGCCGTTGATGCAAAAAATGTATACGGCAACGACACAAAAATTGAAGATATTCCTGTTTCAGAAATAGCAGAATTTATTCAGAAAGATTCAACAAAATACATCGGCAAATTCCTTGATATGCAGACAAAGAACTCTAAAATTTCATGGAACTGGTCTGCAGGATTAGCTTCTGTTTTCTGGTGTTTTTATCGAAAAATGGTAGGTCTCGGAGTTGCTTTCATGGCAATTTTCTTTTCCGTTTACCTTATTTCAAGTATTATCCCCGTTACGGTTTATCAGAATTTAAAACCTGAAGTTTATGCCGAGTACGCAGAAACTGTTACACAGCTTAACAGCGAACTTACAGAAATACTTCAGAACGGTGCCACATCCGTTACCGACACATCCGAATATTATGCACTTATTGCAGAACTTCTGACTTCCCCCATCAACATAACTGCATATATCATTCAGATTGCGGCTGTTCTCATAATGAGTATTATAATGGGATTCCTGGGCAATCATTTCTACAAAAAGAAAATTATAAAAGATATAAACAGCATACGCCGTGTTTCAGGCGACAGTATGACTTATCATTTTTATCTTCGCCAGAGAGGAAACGTTTCGGTGGTAAACATTCTTCTTCCGGTTCTCTGTTATATGTTTTTCTCTACAATGACAACTTACTTTTAATCAGCAGTTTATATCGGTTCCCGAAAAAATCAAAATGCGTAATGCATAAATAAAAACAATAGTTTGCAAATAAAAAATCACACAAACTATCTGTTCATCCGGAGACTTTTATGGAAAAATATCCTCTTAAAAAAAATCAGGACATCGAAATTGAAATAACAGGCATAACAACTGAAGGCAGCGGAGTCGGTCACTACGACGGCGTTGCTGTCTTTGTGCCTAATACGGCAACGGGCGATATAATTGATTGCCATATTATAAAAACAAAGAAAAACTACGCAATCGGCAAAATAAATCACATCATAAAAGCGGCACAGTCAAGAATTATTCCTGACTGTGATGTTTATTCACGTTGCGGAGGCTGTGTTTTCCGCCACATAAATTATTCGGCTGAATGCGAAATGAAAAAACAGAGAGTTATTGATGCTTTTTCAAGACTTGGTCATATTGAAATTTCTCCCGAGGAAATTATAAAATCAGGCAGAGAAAACCGTTACAGAAACAAAGCACAGTACCCTGTCCGTCTTGAAAACGGAAAAATAAACATCGGTTTTTTTGCGCAGAACAGCCACCGCGTAATCGATTGTGATGACTGTATGCTTCAACCCAAGGAATTTGCAAAAATTGTTTCTGCATTCAGAAAATGGATAATAAAAAACAACATTTCCGTGTACAACGAAGAAACACATAAAGGGCTTCTCAGACACATTTACATAAGAAAAGCCTTTGAAACAAATCAGGTTATGGTATGTGCCGTTATCAACGGTCACAACCTTCCGAAAAAAGACGACCTGATTGTTTCTCTGCTTAAATGTACAGACAACATAACATCAATTACAGTAAATGAAAACACAAACGACAGCAATGTGATTCTCGGCAAAAAATGTTACACAATCTGGGGCAGTGACTTTATTGAAGATATTCTCTGCTCAGTAAAAGTTCGTATTTCTCCCCTTTCTTTCTATCAGATAAATCACGATCAGGCTGAAAATCTTTATTATAAAGCCGCCGAATATGCACAACTGACTTCAGAAGACACTCTGCTTGACCTTTACTGCGGTGCAGGTACTATAGGTCTTTCAATGGCATCAAAAGTCAAAAATCTTATCGGTGTTGAAATCATCCCCGAAGCGATTGAAGATGCAAAAATCAACGCTGAAATCAATAATATCACAAATTCGGAATTCATCTGCGGTGATGCCCCCGAAGCAGCAAAAATCCTTGCAGAAAGAGGCATAAAACCTGATGTTATCATCGTTGACCCACCAAGAAAAGGCTGCGCTGCAGAACTTCTTGACACCATTGATGAAATGAATCCCAAAAGACTTGTTTATATCTCCTGCGACCCTGCAACACTCGCAAGAGACTGCGCACTTCTTAAAGAAAAAGGCTTTGAAGTGCAGAAAGTCACCCCTGTTGACATGTTCCCGAAGACAAGCCACTGCGAAGTTGTATGTCTTTTAGAAAAACAAAACACTGACTGTACAAATGCCTAACAGCATTTTAAGAAATCTGACACACTTGAGGTGTAACCAATGAAAACTTTTACGGCAGCATTTTTATCAATTATCTCTGTTTTTATTTTTTCAGTTTTTGCATCAGCAGAACCTGAATCTTTTACAGCAGAACAGGAACCGGATGTCCCTGAATGTGCATTCGTCATCTCTGAGACAGAAAAAATAAGCATTATTAAAGACAATACACATAAAGATCTTTTTTCTGCAATAATGACCGTAGACCTTAACGGTGATAATGAAACAACAAGTTCAGATGCAAGACTTATTTTAAGACACGGTGCAGAACTTGAATTTTATACAGGCGACATAGGAAGTGTTGATGTTACAGGTGACGGCACTCTTAACGCTATAGATGCAAGACTTGTTCTCAGATACGCTGCAGATCTTGATAAATATTATTTCCAGGCAGACGGTTCTGCAGTATCCGGAATATTCAGAACAACAGACAATAAAACAATTATTTTTGCATCATACGGTGCTGTTGAAAACGGTTTTACAGTATTAAACGGTAACACATATTATTGCGAAAACGGATTTGCCGTAACAGGCGCAAAAACAATCAATTCAGTTCTTTATTATTTCGATAATGACGGAAAAGGAGTAACGGGCGAATATACTGTTTCCGGCAAAAAAATATATTTTGAAAACGGTGCAAGTTTTACAGGTTACAAAACCGTTAACGGCAAAAATCTTTACTATGTCAACGGTCAGCCTGCCAACGGTAAATACACTGTCAGCGGTGTTACCCATGTTTTTGAAAACGGTGTGAGCTTCACAGGTTACAAAACCGTTAACGGCAAGAATCTTTACTATGTCAACGGTCAGCCTGCCAACGGCAAATACACTGTCAGCGGTGTTATTCATGTTTTTGAAAACGGTATGAGCTTCACAGGTTACAAAACCGTTAACGGCAAAAATCTTTACTATGTCAACGGTCAGCCTGCCAACGGCAAATACACTGTCAGCGGTGTTACCCATGTTTTTGAAAACGGTGTAAGCTTCACAGGTTACAAAACCGTTAACGGCAAAAATCTTTACTACGTCAACGGTCAGCCTGCCAACGGCAAATACACTGTCAGCGGTGTTACCCATGTTTTTGAAAACGGTGTGAGTTTCACAGGTTACAAAACCGTTAACGGCAAAAAAGTTTACTACGCAAACGGAATTATTGCAAACGGACTTACAAAAATTTCATCAGATACATATTACTTTTCAAAAGGTGTAATGCTGCAAGGCTGGCAAATGATAAACAATGAATATTATCATTTTGACAGAACAAACGGCAAACTCAGAAAGAACACAACAGTAGACGGAATAAAAGTAGATGCAAACGGAAAAGCTCAGAAATCTGCATATAACACCGAAAAAATAAAAACTTTCATAAAAGCAAGAAATATCATGCTCCGTGAAACAAATACAACAGATACCGTTGCACAGAAAAAAGAAAAATGCTTCAGATGGGTTATGAGCTGTCCTTACAAACAGTATCGTAAAGTAGGCGCATCAATGAAATACTCAGGCTGGGAAATGAAATTTGCAAATGACATTTTTGATAACGGAAAAGGCTGTTGCGGTTCAACTTCTGCAGCATTTGCATTCCTTGCAGTTGAATGCGGAAGCAAGAATGTATATTTCTGCGATGACGGTGTTTCAACAGGCGGACACGCATGGGTTATAATGGATGGCAATAATCGTGTATATGATATCGTTTTTGCCAAATCAAAAGGTTTCAGCAAAAATTATGATGCCGTTGTATCCGATTACAGAAAAACTCCGCCCAGAAAAACATACATAGGCGGTTAAATTATGAGTAACGAACTGAAAAGAACATATATCCCGTTCACTGAATGGAAAGACAAATCAAAACAGACAGAATATACAATATCCACCCCTCTGCTCAATTCTGACGGCACACTCAATGCAAAAGGATGGGCAAGACATAATGTTTTTGAATATGACAGAAACAAAGTCAGAAAAGGACTTATCAGCCGTAAGGAATGGGATTTTTACACCATAACTGACGGAAGAATGCAGCTTCTCATAAGCTTTGCAAATATCAATATAGGCGGTTATGTGGGTTGCAAACTCACAGATCTTAAAACAGGAAAAATCATTGCCGACGCAGTTTCTTACTTTGCGGGAGGAAATAAACACGTACCCCCTGCCAAGGGTGATGTTCCCAACCGTTTTGCTGACAGAATCGGAAAGGCAACTTTCGATTTCAACACAATGGAAACAGAAAGAAAACTGTATTTCAGAAAACCTCATAAGGGAAAAACCGTTGAGTGTGATGTTTCGATGGATATCCTGCCCGGTATGGAAAACATAACAACAGTACTCCCCTTTGATGAAGACAATACACGTTATTTCATGACCACAAAACAGGCATGCATGCCCACAGAAGGCTATTTCCGTTTCGGTGAATATGAATACCGCTTTACAAAAGAAAACTCTTTCTGTGCCATGGACTGGGGCAGAGTGAACACTGTTCACGAAATGGTCTGGTACTGGGGCAGCGGCAGCATGTATCATACCGATGAAAAAGGTGAAAAACATCTTCTCGGTTTCGAAATAACATGGGCTATCGGTAATGAGAGCAATGCCACCGAAACATGTATCTTCTATGACGGAAAAGTGCATAAGTTCGGCGCTGTTGATGTAGAAAATTTCCCGAAAGACCGTTTTATGGAAGAGTGGAAAATCATATCCGAAGATGGCAGATTCAACATGACGATGAAACCGACTTTTGACAATCACAGCGATGTTGATTTCAAGGTAGGCAGAATGAATTGCCACCAGATTTACGGAATCTGGAACGGGGACGTCACACTTAATGACGGTACAAAGATTGAAATAAAAGACCTGTTCGCATTCTGCGAATATGTTGAAAACAGGTGGTAATAAACATGAACGGAATGACAAGACGTGAAAGACAAATCACGGATATGGATGAAATTATAAAAATACTCGATAAAGCAAAAGTTCTGCATTTAGGTCTTGTGGACGGTGATGAACCTTATGTTGTGCCGATGAATTACGGCTATGAAATGGATGGCGACAAGCTGACAATCTGGCTTCACGGTGCACCCCAGGGCAGAAAAATAGACCTGATGAAACAAAATCCCAAGGTGTTTTTTGAAATGGATTGTGACATAACTCCCTTTGAGGGTGATGTTGCATGCCGTTACGGAATTACATATTCTTCAATTATGGGCAAAGGTACAGCAACAATTGTTGAAGATACAGAAGAAAAACAGCACGGTCTTGTGGTGCTTATGCAGACACAGACAGATAAAGACTTCACTTTTGACGACAAAATCGTAAAAGTTGTAAGTGTTATCAGAATCGACGTCAGCGAATACACAGCAAAACACAGACCAATGCCAAAAAGATAAACAAAAAAACAGTCATAGAGAAAGGACTTATATATATGACAAGAGAAGAAGCAAAAAGACGCGCTGAAGAGCTCGTCAGCAAAATGACAGTAGCCGAAAAGGCTTCACAGCTCCGTTTCGATTCACCTGCAATTGAAAGACTCGGAGTTCCCGAATACAACTGGTGGAATGAAGCACTTCACGGTGTAGCAAGAGCCGGTGTTGCAACAATGTTCCCTCAGGCAATCGGTCTTGCCGCAACATTTGATGCACCCATGCTCAAGGAAATCGGTGATGTAATTTCAACCGAAGGCAGAGCAAAATACAATATGCAGAGCACAAAAGGAGACAGAGACATTTATAAAGGTCTCACATTCTGGTCACCCAATGTTAATATATTCCGTGATCCCCGCTGGGGCAGAGGTCATGAGACATACGGTGAAGACCCTTATCTTACATCAAGAATGGGTGTAAATTTCGTAAAGGGTATTCAGGGCGACGGTGAATATCTCAAGGCTGCAGCATGTGCAAAGCATTTTGCTGTCCATTCAGGTCCCGAACCCGAAAGACATACTTTCAATGCAATCGCATCAAAGAAAGATATGGAAGAAACTTATCTTCCCGCATTCGAAGCTTGCGTAAAGGAAGCTGATGTTGAAGCTATCATGGGTGCTTACAACAGAACAAATGACGAACCCTGTTGCGCTCATGAAGTTCTTATGAATGAATACCTCCGTGGCAAGTGGGGTTTTAAGGGACACTATGTTTCAGACTGTTGGGCAATCAAGGATTTCCACGAAAATCACAAAGTCACAAGTGAACCCAAATACTCAGTAAAACTCGCTCTTGAAAAGGGTTGCGATGTTAACTGCGGCTGTACATATGAAAGAATCATGGAAGCTTATGATGACGGTATTCTTGATGAAAAATATATCACACAGTCATGTGTAAGACTTTTTACAACAAGATTCCTTCTCGGTCTCTTTGATAAGTCAGAGCTTGATGAAATTCCTTATGACGTTGTTGAATGTAAGGATCACATCAATCTTTCTCACAAGGCTGCAAAAGAGAGTATCGTTATGCTCAAGAATGACGGTATTCTTCCTCTCACAAAGAGCGATATAAAGACAATCGGTGTCATCGGCCCCAATGCAAACAACAGAACATCACTTATCGGTAACTATCACGGTACATCATCAAGATATATCACAGTTCTTGAAGCAATTCAGGACTATATGGGTGAGGATGCAAGAGTTCTCTATTCGGAGGGTTCACACATGTGGATGGATACTGTTGAATTCCTTTCAAAGCACGACAAACCCGACCTTCTTGCAGAATGTTCAGCTGTATGCGAACGCAGTGATGTTGTTCTTCTTGTTGTCGGTCTTGATGAAGTTCTTGAAGGTGAAGAAGGCGATGCTGGCCCCGGCGATAAGGTTACTCTTGAACTTCCCAAGCCTCAGAGAATGCTTATGGATCATATCCTTGCACAGGACAAGCCTGTTATCGTTCTTAATATGGCAGGCAGCTCAATCGATCTTCGTGCTGCACAGGATAAGGCTGCTGCAATTCTTCAGTGCTGGTATCCCGGTGCAAGAGGCGGTAAAGATGTAGCAGAAATCATCTTCGGTGAAGTTTCTCCCTCAGGTAAGCTTCCCGTAACATTCTACAACTCAATTGATGAACTTCCTGACATTCACGATTATTCAATGAAAAACAGAACATACCGTTATTTTGAAGGCTCTCCCCTTTATCCCTTCGGTTACGGTCTTACATACGGTAACTGTGTTGCAACAGATATGAGTGTAAATGTGATTGATAATAACGGATTTGACGGAGCAGAAGTTACTGTCAAAGTTAAAAATATCGGTAACACAAAAACAGAAGATGCTCTTCAGATTTACATCAAGGATGAAGACAGTGCATTTGCAGTAAGAAATTACAGCCTTTGTGCATTCGGCAGGGTAAGCCTTGCTGCAGGTGAAGAAAAGACTGTTACTCTTAAAATTGAAAAGAGAGAATTCACATCAGTTGATGAAGACGGCAACAGAGATATCTTTGCAAAGAACTTCACTGTTTTTGCAGGCTTCAGCCAGCCCGACGCAAGAAGTGAAGAGCTTACAGGTAATAAGTGTCTTAAGACTTCTGTTACAATCTAAAATTCAAGGACGCCAAAAGGCGTCCTTTTTTGTAAACAATAATTTGTCAGTGACGTTAAATTAAAAATTACAACGTAGGGGCGCCCATCGGGCGTCCGTTACAGAAAGTGTTTCCATACGGACTGCCAATGGCAGCCCCTACGATTGTTTAATTAAAATCATCCCGACAAATTCTGATTTGTTAAAAAAAACAGGACACCGTAAGGTGTCCTGAAATTATTTTTATCTGCCGAAAAGGCAATCAAAGAAGTCTACATCAAAACCGTCTTCTTTAAGGTCGCTGTATCTGCCGATGTTATTGAAAATCGCATAGATTGAACCGATTTTTCTTACAAAATTATTGAACATTGAAACAAGTGCGTTTTCTGTGTATTTGTGACCACCGTCAGCAGATGTCTTTGTGATAGTGAATGAATTGAAAGACTCGTCTGCACCCACTTCGTAAGATTCAACAGTGATTGAATCGTTGTTGCATGTAAGAATGTTGTAAGTGGGTTCAAGTGTGAGGTAATCAAAGCCGATCACATCTTCGTT
>JAZOUN010000031.1:0-3494 GCA_045658165.1 Acutalibacteraceae bacterium | reverse complement strand
TGATTCTCTTTGACTTTTCAATCTTCCAGGGATTGTTTTCTGCAATTGAGAATCCGCCGCCGCCAAGGTCACCGCAGAGTGCAGAAATAACAAGACCGTTGCTCTTTACAACATCAAGGAATTCCTTTCTCTTTGCTGTTGTCATATTATCGGGATCCATTTCGCCTCTTGAAGCGTAAACCTGAATACCGTTTGCGCCGACCATAGCAGCCTTTTTAACAGCTTCCTTAAGGTCGCATCTGAATGAGTCTATAATTACACCAATGGGAAAATTATACATAAAAAATCTCTCCTTAGATTATATATTTAATCATAATAAAGTATATACTCTATTAAATGCAATGTCAATCGGATATTATAATTTATTTTGGTTATAAATAATTATAAATATTTTTATATTGGTTGGTGCAGTGTGTTTTTTGATGAAATGTTGATAAAACGGAAAAAAACAGCGTGTTTTCTCGGTGAAAAAAGAATGAATCGCAGTGCAATGATTTATTCCGTTGCAGATGAACTTCTGAAAAGCGGAATAGACAGTTTTATTTTTTCTGCCGATACATTTTTCTGCCTTGAAAGTGCAATGCAGGTGATTCTGCGAAAGAAAAAGCAATGCGGAAATGTTGTAACAAAAATAAAACTTACGGGAGTAATCCCGTATGAAACACATGTTGATTTCAGAGCTGAAGAATACAGAAATATGTATTTTGATGTTTTGGAAAAATGCGATGAAATAATCTGTTTTGATGAAGAAGAGCGTTTTGTTGCTGCTGATTTTTCCGAGTTTATTCTCAACAGGAGCAGTATTCTTGTTTGCCCTGAAAAGGGTGCAGAATATGAAAAACTGTATGCCGCGGCAACAGGTATAAAAATAATCGGGATTCCGTAACCGGTCACGTATGTAACCGGCAGGGAAGTCCCGATTTTCTTATGCAGTTTTTTCTTCAAACTGAAATTCACCGTTTTTAATGTCACATACATAACTGTGATCCGGTTTGATTCTGTTTTCAAGAATAAGCTCGGAAAGTCTGTCTTCAATTTCCGATCTTACAGCGCGTCTGAGCGGTCGTGCACCGTAAACTTCGTCAAAACCCGAATCTGCAATTTTTTCAACAACATTATCGGTAAATTCAATTTCAATTTCCATTTCCGAAGTACGTTTACTGACTTCATTGAGAAGTTTTACTGCAATTTCTTTTATATTTTCTTTTGACAGTCTTGAAAATACAATGATGTCATCTATACGGTTTATAAACTCAGGTCTGAATGTCTTTTTAAGTTCACCCGTTACCGCATCACGGATTTTTTCAAATGGCATTGAACTGCCTGAAGAGGTGAACCCCATTGATGTCTGTTTATCGGTTATGAGTTTTGCACCCACATTGGATGTCATTATTATTACAGCATTTTTGAAACTTACTTTTCTGCCCTGGGAATCGGTAAGAATACCGTCATCAAGAATCTGAAGCATAGTGTTGAATATATCGGGGTGTGCCTTTTCGATTTCGTCAAACAGAACAACGGAATAAGGTCTTCTTCTGATTTTTTCCGTAAGCTGACCGCCTTCTTCAAAGCCTACATATCCGGGCGGTGAACCGATAAGGCGAGAAACATTGTGTTTCTCCATATATTCGGACATATCCAGTCGTATTATTGCATTTTCATCGCCGAACATGGCTTCTGCAAGAGCCTTGCACAACTCTGTTTTGCCTACACCCGTGGGTCCGAGGAAAATGAATGAGCCGATGGGACGTTTCGGGTCTTTAAGCCCAACTCTTGAACGTCTTATTGCCTTTGCAACGGCAGTAACAGCTTCATTCTGACCGATAATACGGTTGTGCAGTTCGTTTTCGAGATTCAGCAGTCGTCGGCTTTCTTCAATTGTCAGCTGATTTACGGGAATTCCGGTCCATGAGGCAACGATTTCAGCAATTTCATTTGTGCCGATTTCTCCCGAAGCATGACTTTGAGTTTCTTCCCATTTTGCTTTTTCTTCACTGAGTTTTTTCTGCAGGTCCTTTTCTTTGTCCCGAAGTGATGCTGCACGTTCGAATTCCTGAGAATTTACGGCAGATGCTTTTTCTTTTGACAGCTCAGAAATTGCATCTTCAAGCTGTTTTATTTCTTCGGGCGGAGTAAAAGCTCTGAGTCTTGTTTTTGAAGCCGCCTCATCTATAAGATCAATAGCTTTATCCGGCAGATATCTGTCGCCTATATATCTTGCCGAAAGTTTTACGGCGGCAATAATGGATTCATCGGTGATTTTCACTTTATGATGAGCTTCGTATTTATCGCGAAGCCCTTTGAGTATATCAACAGCTTCATCCTCGGTGGGTTCACCTACGGTAACCGGCTGAAAACGTCTTTCAAGAGCCGCATCTTTTTCAATGTTTTTACGGTATTCTTCAATTGTTGTGGCACCTATAACCTGCAGATCTCCTCTTGCAAGTGACGGCTTGAGAATGTTTGCGGCATCTGTTGCACCCTCTGCAGAACCTGCACCCACAAGAGTATGGATTTCGTCAATAAACAGTATTATATTCCCCGATTTTGAAACTTCGTCCACGCAGTTTTTTATTCTGTCTTCAAAATCACCGCGGTATTTTGTACCTGCCACCATGCCGGTAAGATCGAGTGATATGATGCGCTTATTTTTAAGCAGTTCGGGAACTTCGTTCTGAGCAATTTTCAGTGCAAGTCCCTCTGCTATGGCGGTTTTGCCGACACCCGGTTCGCCGATAAGACAGGGATTGTTTTTTGTTCGTCGTGAAAGAATCTGAGTCACTCTTTCTATTTCTTTCTGTCTGCCGATGACGGGATCGATTTTGCCTTCTTTTGCAAGTTCTGTCAGATCTCTGCCGTATTTGTCAAGTGTATCGGTTTTGCTGCCGAAATTGTTTTTTACGTTCTGACTGTGCGGTTTTCCGTGATTGCCTGAGGCAGCTCTTGAAATGTCGTTCATTATATCAGATAATGAAACATTCATTTTTGCTATTATTTTTACTGCAAAACTCTGTGTTTCACGGATTATTGCAAGAAGCAGATGTTCTGTGCCCACAAGAGGCAATCCTGATGTTCTTGCTATTAGTATTGATGTTTCAATTATGTTTTTACTGCGGGGAGTAAAATCATCAGGCGACAATTCGGTAGGCATTCCGATTCCTACGGAGTTTTTTACCGAATCTTCAATTTTTACGAGAGTTATTCCTTTTGAATTGAGAATTGAAGATGCAACAGATGTTGTATCTTTAAGAATTCCCAGAAGAAGGTGTTCACTTCCTATATATGTGTGTCCGAGGTCTTCTGCAGCATTGACAGCATTGTTCAGTGCCACATTTGCCTTTTCATTGAAACCTGTGAATTTGTACATGGTCTGTCAATCCTTTCAATAAATCAGAATTTGTCGAGGTCCCCTCGACAAATTAATGAGTAATTAGTAATGATTAATGAGTAATGATGGAAAGGGCTACGCCCTTTAACCCATTATATAGAGCGAA
>JAZOUN010000030.1:0-2360 GCA_045658165.1 Acutalibacteraceae bacterium | reverse complement strand
ATATCTACTGCAAACACGATGGCTCACTTGATAACGGATTTGAGATTGTCACTCATCCCATGACATTGGATTATCAGCTGAACAAAATGCCCTGGCTTGATGTTATGTCAAAGCTCAGTAATATGGGTTATCTCTCACATCAGGCAAACACCTGTGGTCTGCACGTTCACGTCAATCGAAGCTCTCTCGGTAATATCTTTTCTGAACAGGAAGCCATCATTGCACGTATACTGTATTTCTTTGAAAAGCATTGGGAAGAACTGCTCAAATTTTCTCGTCGTACAAACCGTCAGCTTGACCGTTGGGCGGCACGTTACGGCTACAAGGACAGACCAAAAGATATTCTCGACCATGTTAAGGCAGGTGCAGGGAACGGCAGATACTCATGTATCAATCTGCAGAACTCAGATACCATTGAGTTCAGAATCTTCAGAGGTACATTAAAATACAATACAATCATTGCTACATTACAGCTCGTGAACAGAGTCTGTGATGTGGCTTTTGCTTTGTCCGATGACGAAATCAGGGAGATGTCATGGACAACCTTTGTAGCGGGTATCACAGAGCCTGAATTGATTCAGTATCTGAAAGAACGGAATATCTACATCAACGAACCTGTTGAAACAGAGGAGGACGTGTAACATGTGTTGCTTATTCGGATTACTTGACTACACAGGACATTTCACAGGAAAGCAGAAGAACAAGATTGTTTCAGTTTTATCAACTGCTTGCGAAGAGCGTGGAACTGATGCAACCGGCATTTCATACAATCACGATGAGCATCTCACCGTTTTTAAGCGTCCTATTGCCGCACATAAGATGAGATTTGCCATACCCAATGTGCCGCTGATTATGGGACACACAAGAATGACTACCCAAGGCGATGAAAAGAGGAATTACAACAATCATCCGTTCTACGGCAAAGCTGATAATACGGAGTTCACTCTTGCCCATAACGGAGTTTTGCACAATGATGATGCACTTCAGAGATCAGAAAAACTGCCCGTAACGAAAATCGAAACGGACAGCTATGTTGCAGTTCAGCTTATTGAGAAAAAGAGGGAACTGAGCTTTGAAAGTCTGAAATTTATGGCAGAGAAGCTGTTAGGTTCATTCACCATTACGGTTATGGACAAAGAGGACAATCTCTACTTTGTCAAAGGTGATAACCCAATGTGTATTTATCACTTTCCCGAAATCGGAGTATATATTTATGCATCAACGGAAGACATACTCAAAAAGGCTCTGAAGAAAATACCGTACAGATTCGGAAAGGGAATCAAGGTTGAGATTTCATGCGGTGACATTCTTAAAATCAACCGTTACGGCAGAATCACAAAATCAAAGTTTGATACAGAACTTCTTGACACTTACAACTACTATGCATATCCCTCATACAGAAGATATACATTCACCTTTGATGCCAAACCAACCACACCAAGAAACAATGAATACATACAACTGCTGAAAAACCATGCATCGTACTACGGCTACACCGATGACATTGTTGATTTGCTCATTGAAGACGGTTACACGACCGATGAAATTGAAGATATGCTTTATTGTGGTGTTTTTTGATGTGCCAATAGGGTGTACCCGTATGACATACTGACAATCAATCCCATTAGGGTTGTTTTCGCAATTTTGGGATATGCCAGAATGAAAATGAACCCTATTGAGAAAAAAGAGGTGATAACTTGAAAATCGGATATATCAGAATCAGCACAACCGATCAGAACACAGCTCGTCAGGAAGTGATGATGAAAGATCTCGGAGTAGAGCAGGTATTCATTGACCGAATGAGTGGTAAAAATACAGACCGTCCTGAACTTAAACGGATGATAAATTTTGTCCGTGAGGGGGATGTGGTTATTGTTGAATCAATCAGCCGATTTGCCCGAAACACAAAAGACCTGTTGGAACTTGTGGATCAACTTACCGAAAAACAGGTAGAGTTTATATCAAAGAAAGAAGCTATCGACACCACAACTCCGACGGGTAAATTCATGCTGACAGTCTTCGGTGCTGTTGCAGAGCTTGAACGTGAATACATATTGCAACGGCAGAAAGAAGGCATAGCAATAGCTAAACAGAACGGTGTTTACAAGGGTAGAAAACCGATTGAACATCCGAAATTCAGAGAAGTTGTCGCAATATGGAAAGAGGGTGAGATAACGGCAACAGAAGCGATGAAACGGCTTGATATGAAGCCGAGTACATTTTACAGAAAGGTAAAGGAAGTGATATGAATGCAGTGGGCATTTTTAGGATTTGTAACAACATTTTCGGTGTTATTCATTGCCGAAAAATCATTAAAACCCTGTACAGAATAAGGAGGTGGTAACATGACCGCATTACTG
>JAZOUN010000029.1:0-9488 GCA_045658165.1 Acutalibacteraceae bacterium | reverse complement strand
ATAAATACAGCAGCTGTGCCGCCTGTGAACTGATTTCTTCTGAGAACTCTTTCAAGTGAATCAAGGTCACCGGGGAAGAATTCCTGTGTATGCTTATAAAGGTAAAGAGGTACACCGTGTGTCTGTGTGAACTTTGAACCGGGAACACGGATACCGTAACCGAGCTGATCTGACCAACCGTGGTAAGCGCCGCCCATCTTAACAATGTTCTTGTTCTTTGTAGCAAGTCTTGCAACACGAACTGCTGCCATACATGCTTCTGTACCTGAACCGAGCATACGGAACATATCTACTGAAGGAACGCTGTCTACAATCTTCTTAGCAAGCTTGTATTCAAACTCGTGGAAAAGACCTGTTGAGGGACCGCATGTGTTAAGAAGGTCAATAACCTGTTCACGAACTTCAGGAGGATTTGAACCGAGAACTGTGGGACCGCCTGCCTGAAGGAAGTCGAAATATTCGTTGCCGTCAATGTCATAAAGCATCATACCGTCTGCCTTTGTGAAAACAAGGGGGGACGGATAGTTGAATGCAAGGTTATGCTGAACGCCGCCGGGAATAACTGTCTTTGCTTCGTCAATCATTTCCTTTGACTTTGCACACTTCTTGCCGTAGTACTCGTCCTCGTAAGCCTTGAGAGCTTCGGGCTTGATTGTGTAAATGGGCTGTGCAATAAGATCATCAAGCTGCTTTGTAACTGCAGCTGCATCATGGTAATTCGAAATAGCGAATCTTGTGTCCATTTTTTGATATACCTCCATGTATATAATATTTTACATATAAGATTTTATAACAATTTTATCCTGATGTCAAATCTTTTTTGTATATTTATATGAAAAACTACAAATAGCCTTGCTTTGACTTTTATTTTTTGATAAACTAATTATCAAACACACAGAAAGGACTGTCTTATAATGACTTATGAATACAGAACACGCGGTGTATGCGCTGCAAAAATCACTTTTGATATCAACGACGGTATTGTTTCAAACGTAAAATTCATGGGCGGATGCAACGGTAATCTGAAAGGAATCGGAAAACTTGTTGACGGAATGAAAGCTCAGGATGTTATTGATAAAGTAAAAGGTACAAAATGCGGATTCAAAAACACATCTTGTCCCGATCAGCTTGCAAATGCACTTGAAGAAGCACTGAAAGAAGGTAAATAATATGAAAATCGGTTTTGTTATTGCAGATGAGAACGAATATATACCTTTCCTTGCATTTGCAAAGGAAAACGGTGCAAAAGAATCTGTAAGAAGAAATAAAGAAAGTGTTGAATTTTCCTATGCGGGAAAAGATATTGTAGCTGTAAAGTGCGGTATCGGTAAAGTTAACGGTGCTGCAGCTGCTGCTTTTATGATTGCTGACGATAAAGTTGATGCAATTGTAAGCTTCGGTCTGTCAGGTGCGATATCCGGACTTTCAAAAAACGACATTGTTGCAGGTACAACTTATACTGAATGTGATTTTGACCTTACAGCAATCGGCTACCCTCTCGGAAAGAAGCCTCAGGATACATATGTATATAATGCAGGTAAAGAACTACTGGAAGCAGCACTCAGAATTGATGGTGTAAAACCTGCTGCCTGCGGTTGCGGAGATCTCTTCCTTGCAGACAAAGAAAGAAAAGATCTTTATAAAGAAATATTCAATATTAATGAATTTGATATGGAAACAGGTGCAGAAGCTTCTGTGTGCCATGATGCAGGTATTCCCTTCCTTGCAATCAGACAGGTAAGCGATACTGCAGATGACACTGCAGCAGAAAGTTACAGAGAACTTAATGATTCTCAGCCGGCAGATCTCACTCTTATAATAAAAAAACTTATTGAGTTGCTGTAAAAAAACCACGCAAAATAGCCATTTTTCAATTTTCTTAAAAAAATTTGAAAAAAAATTAAAAAAAATTAAAAAAAAGTATTGACAAACCGAAAAACATGCGCTATAATAAGCCACGTTGCTAAACGAAAGCAGCCACGAAATATGGCGGCATAGCTCAGCTGGCTAGAGCATTCGGTTCATACCCGACAGGTCATTGGTTCAAATCCGATTGCCGCTACCACCGACAGCTATGACTGTCGGTAAATATGGCCCGGTGGTCAAGCGGTCAAGACACCGCCCTTTCACGGCGGTAACACGAGTTCGATTCTCGTCCGGGTCACCACAAAAAAAGCACTTCGGTTCTGAAGTGCTTTTTTTATTTTTCGGAGTGATTAAAATGACTAAATTAAAATTCAATAACGGAAGATTCAGAATTCTTCAGTTATCTGATATTCAGGAAATTGCTGATACAAATCCCGACACAATCAATCTCACAAGAGAAATCATTGCGGCGGCTCAGCCTGACCTTATTGTGCTCACCGGTGACCAGATAAAAGGTTACGGAGTAACAATGCAGAAAGGCGACAAAAAAACAAATGCCGCACTGACACTAAACAATATACTTGCACCGATCAATGACAGCAGTGTGCCTTTCACAGCAGTTTTCGGCAATCATGATGTTTTCGGTGATGCTGATTATGACTTTCAGTGGAACATTTATAAGCTGTATGACAATTTTGTCGGTGAAAACTACGATTTTGATTGTCTTCCCGTTTATGATAAAAACAACAATGTAAAATTTGCTGTTTATTGTTTTGATTCAGGCCTTAAAACAAAAGGTAAATATTCACCTGTCAAAGATGAACTTGTAAATAAATATAAAGAAAAACGAGATTCATTATATAATACAACAGGCAACTATATCCCCTCACTTGCATTCCAGCATATTCCTCCGGCAGACATTTATGATTCACTTGTAAAAGCAGAAAAAGGTGAATATAAATCTTTGCAGGGTGCAGGAAAATTTGCAGCAGATTATTACAGACTGCCTCCCTATGCTGTTACAATGCGTTCATTTATGGGCGAAAATGCCGCATCTCCCGATAAAAAAGGAACTCAGGTTGAAGCTCTTAAAGAAAAAGGCGATGTACTCGGTCTTTTCTTCGGTCACGACCATAACAACAGTTTTGTCGTAAAGCACGGCAACCTCGATTTAGGTTATACCCAGGGTATGGGCTTTAATATTTACGGTCCCGGCAAAAACAGAGGCGGCAGAGTTTTTGATATTTACGAAGACACCCCAGATAAATATGAAACTTTTACAATAACCGCAAATGACCTCGATTTCAGTCTTGAAAGACCGGTTAAAGAGTTTATTTACACAAACTCCCCATCTTCCGTTTCAGTTGCGCTCGATTGGGCAAAAAAAGGTCTTGTTGCCGCATCGGCAATCACAGCAGGAGCTATATTGATAAAGAAGTTTTTAAAGAAATAACCGAAAATTTATTAACCTCCCGTCAATGCAGATGCATAGCGGGAGGTTTCTTGCGTTATTGATTCATAAATGCCTATAACAAATGCTGATTTTTAGCTGAAATGACAATTGAAAACCACTATTGTCAGTGGTATAATTTCAAAAGTTTGTGTACGGAGGTAAATTATGACAAGTGTTCTTATAATCGCTGCTGTTACGTGCGTTTTACTTATGATTGTTGCATTTTTCAAGCCATCAGTTACAATCAGAAAAACATCCGTCAGTATATTCTGGATTGTGCCATTTCTCGGTGCTTTAGCAATGATTCTGACTGACAATGCAGGATTAAATGAAATCTTTACGGCTTTCACATCAGACAGTGCCGTGAATCCGCTTAAAATTCTGATTCTGTTTATTTCAATGACGCTCATTTCAATTTATCTTGACTGTGTGGGATTCTTTAAATTTCTTGCATCAAAAGTTCTGCGTAATGCAGGAAAAAGTCAGACTGCACTGTTTTTCTACTTATATATAACAGTTTCTGTACTCACAATTTTCACTTCAAATGACATCATTGTGCTCACTTTCACACCGTTTATATGTTATTTTGCAAAAAATGCAAAAATTGATCCGATTCCGTTTCTTATTACAGAATTCATAGCAGCAAACACATGGAGCATGATACTTATAATCGGCAACCCCACCAACATCTACCTTGCAACAAATGCCGGTGCAACATTTTCCGAATATACATTCAGAATGGCATTACCCACAATTGCCGCAGGTCTTGTTTCGTTCATTTTATTGTTCATTCTTTTCAGAAAAAGACTTTCTGCCCCCATTTCAGGTATTGCAGAGAATGAAGAACTCAGCGACAAACCCGCTGTAATCATAGGTCTTGTACACCTTATAGGCTGCATAATAATGATGGTTATTTCTTCTTACATTTCATTACCGATGTGGATTATTGCATTCGGATTCTGCGTAAGCCTTTTTATTACTGCAGGATTATATTTTGTAATAAGCAAAAAAAAGACAGGCATTCTCTTTACAAGCATAAAAAGAGCACCTGTTGAAACAATTCCTTTTGTATTATCAATGTTCATAATTGTTCTTGCACTTGAGAATTCAGGTATAACATCTGTAATTGCAGAAAAATTATCATCTTCAAATACTGTTTTTGCATTCGGAACAACATCATTCCTTGCCTCGAATCTTATAAACAATATTCCCATGAGTGTACTCTACTCTGCAATTACCGAATATGCCGACACAGCTCATTATACTCAGGCTCTCTATGCTTCAATCATCGGATCCAACCTCGGTGCATTTTTCACTCCTTTAGGCGCACTTGCAGGAATAATGTGGACAAGCCTGCTGAAAAACAGCAATATAAAAATGAATTTTGCAAGATTTACAAAATACGGCACAGCAATAGCAATTCCCTCACTGACCGCATCATTACTTGTTCTTGCGAACATATAAAGACAAAAAAAATGCAGTTACTAACAAAAGTAACTGCATTTATTTTAACTCAGATTATTCAACGATTGTTGCTTCTGTTGTTGTTTCTGCTTCTGTTGTTTCAGTTGTTGATGAACCACCGAAGCTGAGCATAAGGCTGTCAAGAATAGCCATAACTTTTCTGATGAGATAATCAAGAGTAATAATAATTGAACTGAAATCGAAATCCATAAAAATAACACCTTTCTTCGGAAAATATCTCTGTACAATGAAATAATATCACACCACATCAAAATTTGCAAGAAAAATTTTATTTTTATACCCAATATATTTATATAAAAAAAGAGGAACTGTAAAAACAAAAGTTTTACAGTTCCCTTTTTTATCAGCATGAAGAGAGAGTCTTTATATATCTCTTAAAGAATGCAAGTGCATCGGGGAATGATGAAACTTCAATTCTTTCGTTTGTGCCGTGTGTTGTTGCAAGAAGGCTTGTGGGAAGAAGGAATGGTGAATATCTGTAAACATTTTCACAGATGTTCTGATAATTTCTTGCATCCGTACCGCCCATAACAAGGTAAGGTGCAGCAACGTTATTATTGTTCATTCTGTAGCAGATGTCTTCAATTGCCTTGAATGCTCTTGAATCTGTGGGAGAAACATTTGAAGGCTCCTGACCGCCGAGAAGTTCAATTTCAACATTCTTGTTCTTGATAACCTTTTCAAGGTGTGTCTTGATATCAGCAATTGTCTGACCGGGCATAATTCTGAAGTTTACGCATACAGATGCCTTCTGGGGAAGAACGTTTGCCTGGGGGCTAGCCTGTGCCATTGTGACAGCTGTTGTTGTTCTTACGAATGAAGCAGCTGCAGGGATGTTTGACATAACAACTTTAAGAACAGGCTTAAGATATTTTGCGTTACATACAACGTTTCTTGCAAGGAAAGAAGTGTTTCTTCCTACTCTGTCAAGAATGCCTTCGACAACGGGAGTAATCTCTGACTTAAACTGATTGTTTTCAATATCCTTGATTACATCAGCCATTTTGCCCAAAGCTGTGTGCTTGGGAGGTGTTGATGAATGACCGCCCTTTGCTGTAAGGCTGATTTTATAGTCACAGTATCCTTTTTCAGCAATACCGATACCTGCGAGATTCTTATCGATAATTCCGGGAACTTTGATGGGAAGAATTGCACCGCCTTCGTCAAGAACGCTGTCAAGTCTTATTCCACGACTCTCAAGAAGAGCTGAAATCTTCTTTGCGCCGTTATTGGGAGAAGCAACAACTTCTTCGTTGTGACCGAAACAGAGATAAACTGTTCTTTCGGGAACAAAACCGTCTTCAAGAAGTGTTTCAACAGATTCCAAAACTGCCACAACATGATTCTTCATATCAACAGCGCCTCTGCCCCATACGTAACCGTCTGCAACATCACCGCTGAAAGGATCATGCTCCCAGTCCTGCTCTGTACCCTTTGAAATGGGCACAACATCCTGATGACCGAGAAGTGCGATGGGTTCAAGGTCTGCATTCTTGCCTTCCCATGTATAAAGAAGGCTTGCCTTGCCAACGATTTCCTTTTTGAGTGTCTTGTGAATAAGAGGATATCTCTCTTCAAAAAGTTTGTGAAGCTCATCAAATGCTGCCCAGTCAACTTTGTCTTCGTCAACATTTGAAATTGTCTTGATTTTTATAGCGTCTGAAAGGTTTTTTGTAAATCTTTCAACATCAACTCTCTCCTCGGGAAGAGGATCTGCCACTCTCTCGGGAGGTGTGAATTTTTTTGCTTTGATAAGGTTTGAAGCAACTGCAGAGCCGATAGCAGCAACGGCAATACCTGCCTTAACTTTTTTATCCATGTTAACAAAACTCCTTACATGTCTGTTATAACACCATAATGATATCATTATAATCCGAAAAAATCAATAAATTATTATTATTTAATAAAAAATAATTGTTAACCTGTCAGAAAATATCCGCAACAACTTGACATAAAATCCGTAAAGTTATATTATATATAATGTATTTTAATATAATGGAGGACATTATGGGTTACACTATTGCAGAAAAACTTATAAAAACTCATCTTGTTGAAGGTGAAATGATCAAAGGCAAAGAAATCGGTCTTCGCATCGATCAGACACTTACACAGGATGCTACAGGCACTATGGCATATCTTCAGTTTGAAGCTATGGGCATCGAAAGAGTTAAGACAGAACTCTCAGTTGCTTATATTGATCATAACACACTTCAGAACGGCTTTGAAAATGCCGATGACCACAGATTTATTCAGACAGTAGCCAAGAAGAGAGGTATCCGTTACTCACGTCCCGGCAACGGTATCTGTCATCAGGTTCATCTTGAAAGATTCGGCAAGCCCGGTAAGACTCTTCTCGGTTCAGACAGCCATACTCCCACAGGCGGCGGTATCGGTATGCTTGCTATGGGTGCAGGCGGTCTTGACGTTGCTGTTGCAATGGGCGGCGGTACATACTACATCACAATGCCCGAAATCGTTAAGGTTAACCTTACAGGCAAACTCTCACCCTGGGTAGCTGCAAAGGATGTTATTCTCAAGGTTCTTGAAATCCTTTCAGTCAAGGGCGGTGTAGGCAGAATCATCGAATACACAGGTGAAGGCGTTGCTACACTTTCAGTTCCCGAAAGAGCAACAATCACCAACATGGGTGCAGAACTCGGTGCAACAACATCAGTTTTCCCCTCAGACGATGTTACAAAGGCATTCCTCAAGGCTCAGGACAGAGAAGAAGACTGGATAGAACTTATTGCAGACGAAGATGCAGTTTATGACAAGGTTATCGAAATCAACCTTTCTGAACTCGTTCCCATGGCTGCAATGCCCCACATGCCCGACAATGTAAAGTCAGTTGACGAAATCGGTGAAATCACAATCGATCAGGTTTGTATCGGTTCATGTACAAATTCATCACTTATGGATATGATGAAGGTTGCTCACATTCTCAAGGGCAAGAAGGTTCATCCCAACGTAAGCCTTTCAATTGCTCCCGGTTCAAAGCAGGTTCTTACTATGCTTGCAGAAAACGGCGCTCTTGCTGATATGATCGCAGCAGGTGCAAGAATTCTTGAAAGTGCTTGCGGTCCCTGTATCGGTATGGGTCAGTCACCCAACTCTAAAGGTGTTTCACTTCGTACATTCAACAGAAACTTTGAAGGCAGAAGCGGTACTGCAGACGCAGGTATCTACCTTGTAAGCCCCGAAGTTGCAGCTGCATCAGCTGTTACAGGCGTTCTTACAAACCCCGCAACAACTCTCGGCGATATGCCCGAGTTCCCCATGCCCGAAAAGTTCCTCATCAATGATAACATGGTTGAACTTCCAGCTTGTAAGGATACAGCATCAGCAGTTGAAGTTATCTACGGTCCCAACATCAAGAGCGTTCCTCTCGGTACAGCTCTTACAGATTCAGTTGCAACAAAGGTTATGCTCAAGGTCGGTGACAACATCACAACAGACCACATCATGCCCGCAGGTGCAAAGATTCTCCCCTACCGTTCAAACGTACCCCATCTTTCACAGTTCTGCTTCAAGCAGTGTGATGAAGACTTCGCAGAAAACTGCAAGTCAATGGGTGGCGGTATCATCGTAGGCGGTGCTAACTACGGTCAGGGTTCATCAAGAGAACATGCTGCTCTTGTTCCCCTTTACCTCGGCATCAAGGCTGTTGTTGCAAAGTCTTTCGCAAGACTTCACAAGGCAAACCTTATCAACTCAGGCATCATTCCTCTCACATTCAAGAATGCAGAGGATTACGATAAGATCGACAAGTTCGATGTAGTTACACTCAAGGATGTAAAGTCTGCAATTCTTAATGATACAGATGTTGTTCTTGTTAACGAAACAAAGGGCGAAGAATACGTTCTTGAAGGCGGTTTCTCAGAAAGACAGAAGAATATGCTCACATTCGGCGGTCTTCTTAACTACACAGGAGCACAGAAGTAATTCTTAATCGGTAATATTCGCAGGGGCGATGAATCATCGCCCACAATTATCAAAATCAAAGGGTGAAAATAATGACAGAAGCAAACATCAAAGCTGCCGTTGAAAAATTTGAAGCTCTCGTAAGAGAACAGGCAGAAAGAAATGAAAAAATCAAGTCTGTAAAAGAATTTACAGACTTCGCAAATAAAGAACAGATCATCATCGGTGTATGCGGCGGCGACGGCATCGGCCCCACAATCACACATGAAGCTGCTACAGTCCTCAAGTATCTTCTTAAAGATGATGTTGATGCCGGAAAGATCGTTTTCAAAGATATTGTCGGTCTTACAATTGAAAACCGTGTTAAGGTTATGAAAGCTATTCCCGATGACGTTCTTGAAGAGCTCAAGGCTTGTGACGTTATCCTCAAGGGACCCACAACAACTCCTCAGGCAGGTGACGGTCTTCCCAATATCGAAAGTGCAAACGTTGCAATGAGAAAGGCTCTTGACCTTTTTGCTAACGTTCGTCCCGTTAAGGTTCCCGAACAGGGCATCGACTGGACATTCTTCCGTGAAAACACAGAAGGTGCTTATGCAGTAGGTTCAAAGGGCGTAAATGTTGACGATGAACTTGCATTTGACTTTGTTGTTACAACAACAGAAGGCTGCCAGAGAATCGCAAAGCTTGCTTATGACTATGCAAGAAACAACAAGAAGGACAGAGTTTCAATCATCCAGAAGGCAAACGTTATCAAGACAAC
>JAZOUN010000028.1:0-44195 GCA_045658165.1 Acutalibacteraceae bacterium | reverse complement strand
TTTTTATTTTTATTCCATTTTTATTATAATAACCACAACAAGCAGGTTTTAATTCTTTTATGTTTTTGAAAACACCACATCCTGGTGTTCGTCCGGGACCAAGGAATATTATTTCAGCTATTGAGTTTTCATCAATTACAGGTTCCACATATTTGTGCTCAAGTAATGATTTGATTTCCGAACCAAATATAAACGACTCATTTACGATTGTATAAAAGAACGGCTTAACACCAATTCTGTCTCTTGCAAAGAACAAATGCTGTTCATTTTCATCCCATATTGCAAATGCAAAAATTCCGTTAAATTTATTAACGCATTCATCTTTCCACTGTACATATGCTTTTAATATAACTTCTGTATCAGAATTAGTAGTGAAATTATGTCCTGAAACAATTAGTTCATTTCTCACTTCATCTGTATTATAAAGTTCACCATTATATACGATTGTGTATTTATTATTACCATAAATTGCCATCATAGGTTGAATGCCATTTTCAACATCAATAACAGAAAGTCTGGAATGAATCAAGGCAACATTATTATTTATATAAAGTCCTTTTTGGTCGGGACCTCGAGGCTCTAACACCTTCTGCATTCGTAAAAATGAATCTTTATTTTTAATGACAGCTTGTGAATAACACACTTCACCTGCAATACCACACATAAAATCACCTCAAAAAATTTGCTTCATAATAGAATATGATTTTTAATAGTAAAAATACTTCAAATTTATTTGATTATTTTATTTGATGTGATATTATATAGATAAATTATTTTTCAGTAGGTGTTATTATGGACATAAGAGAAAAAATGCATAGTGGAGATTTATATCTTTCAATGGATGAAGATTTATTCAACGAACAGCTTACATATCTCGATAAATTATATGATTTTAATACAACAAGACCATCAGAGCTTCCTAAAAGAACAGAAATGCTTAAAAATATGTTTGCTGAAATAGGTGAGGATTGTTACATTGAGCCGCCACTTCACGCAAATTGGGCAGGTAAAAATGTTCATTTCGGTAAAGGTGTTTATGCAAACTTTAATCTTACACTTGTTGACGATACACATATCTATGTTGGTGATTATACTATGCTTGGTCCTAACGTTGTTTTAGCAACAGCAGGACATCCAATATTACCTGAGCTCCGTCAACTTGCATATCAGTATAATATGCCTGTACATATCGGTAAAAATTGTTGGCTCGGTGCAGGTGTAGTTGTTTTACCTGGAATTACAATAGGTGATAATACTGTGATAGGCGCAGGTAGTGTTGTAACAAAGGATATCCCAGCAAATGTTGTTGCAGTAGGTAACCCTTGTAGAGTTTTACGCGAAATCAATGAACATGATAAAGAGTATTATTTCAAAGATAGAAAAATCAATTTATAATTAATTAGCTCCCCAATTTTCTGGGGAGCTAATTCTATAAGATATCAATTATTGTTAATATATCATTTTTAACGCAGAATTTAATTTGCAAATTACCGTAACTCATACCGTAAACTCTTTCACTATCATCCTGGTATGAAGGGCGTGGGTCGTGCTTTAATGTTTCGAATAACCCATCAACAATATCAATTGGGATTTTGCTTAATAGTTTCTCATTACATTTTATTTCTAACTTTCCAATAGTATCATCAAGTGCAAAGCCATTTGATGCTTCAGGTCGACTATCTGTATACGGTAAATATGGCTTAATGTCAATAATCGGTGTTCCGTCCATAAGGTCAGCACCTGTTACATAAAGTGTAATTTTTTTATAATCATAATCAACTTTTATAAGTTTAACGCATGAAATACCAATTCTATTTGGTCTGAAAGGGGAGCGGCTTGCAAAAACACCAACTCGCTTATTTCCGCCAAGTTTTGGTGGTCTTACTGTTGGTTTAATATGTTTCCTATTAACATCCGAAAAGTACCATATTAACCAAATATGCGAAAATTCTTCAAGGCCTTTAAAATAATTTTGGTCTTTATATTCATCTTCAAAAACAATTTTTGAAACAACAGATTCTGATAATCCACTTTGTCTTGGAATACCAAATTTTTCCTTATAATCATTATGTATATATCCAATTGGCTTAATTATTATCTTGTTCAAAATTTTCACCTCGAATATATAGTATCATAATTAAAAAAATTTTTCTACACTGTTGTATTTTTTGAAAATTATGGTAGAATAATATTAATAAAACAGAAGGAGTGATTTTAATGGAACTTAAGGGTTCAAGAACAGAAGCTAATCTCATGACTGCTTTTGCAGGAGAGTCACAGGCAAGAAACAAATACACATATTATGCATCAAAGGCTAAGAAAGATGGATATGTTCAGATAGCACAGATTTTTGAAGAAACTGCTAATAATGAAAAAGAACATGCAAAAATTTGGTTCAAACTTCTTCACGATGGTGGAATCCCTACAACAGTTGAAAATCTTAAGGATGCTGCTGAAGGTGAAAACTATGAGTGGACAGAAATGTATGCTGAATTTGCTAAGGTAGCAAAAGAAGAAGGTTTCGACCATATTGCAGCTCTTTTTGAAATGGTTGCTAAAATTGAAAAGGATCATGAAGAAAGATATAAGAAACTTCTTGCAAATATCGAAGGCGGAATTGTATTCTCTCGAGATGGCGATATGATGTGGATTTGTTCTAACTGTGGTCACGTTCATATTGGTAAAGAAGCACCTGAAGTTTGCCCTGTTTGTGCACATCCAAAGGCATATTTCATGATGAAGGCTGAAAACTATTAATTTAAACAAAAAGTGAGGTTTAATTACCTCACTTTTTTGCATATAATGTTCTTTGATTTTATTGACATATATTGCATAAATATGTTAGTATATTAAGGAACGAAATTTCGATTTTAATGGGTGATGAAATGAAAAAATTGATTACTAATTCAACAATTTATTATAATTCAGAATTTGTTAAAAAAGATATTTTAATTGATGACGAAATAATTGCCGAAATTTCTGACCATATTGCGCCGGAAAGCGCTGATTTTGTCTATAATTTTAAAGATTGTTATGTATTTCCTGGTTTCACAGATGTTCATGTTCATCTTCGTGAGCCGGGTTTTTCTTATAAAGAAACAATTAAAACAGGTACAATGGCTTCTGCTCGTGGTGGATACACTTATGTTTGTTCGATGCCTAATTTGAATCCGGTACCAGATTCTGTCGCACATCTTAAAGAACAGATTGATATTATCGAAAAAGATGCTGTAATCAATGTTTATCCGTATGCTTCTATTACAGTTAATCAAATGGGTGGAAAACTTTCTGATATGGCAGAAATGGCTGATATGTGTATCGCATACTCTGATGATGGTAGGGGTGTACAGAGTGATGATATAATGCTTAATGCAATGAAAATTGCAAAAGCAAATAATAAAATGATTGTTGCACACTGTGAAGTAAATGACTTGCTCGAAGGTGGTTATATACATAAAGGTAAATATGCTGAAGAGTATGGTCACAGGGGAATTTGCTCTGAAAGTGAATGGAAACAGATTGAACGTGATATTCAACTTTGTAAAAAAACAGGCGTAAAATACCATGTGTGTCATATATCAACCAAGGAAAGCGTTGATCTGATCAGACAAGCAAAGAAAGATGGCGTAGATATCACATGTGAAACAGGTCCTCATTATCTTGTAATGAATGATATGATGTTAAAGGATGAAGGACGATTCAAAATGAATCCCCCCATACGAAGTGAAGAAGACAGAATTGCTCTTCTCAACGGTATTCTTGACGGTACAATCGATATGATAGCTACCGACCACGCTCCTCATTCTGCAGAAGAAAAATCAAAAGGACTTGCAGGTTCAAATATGGGCATTACAGGACTTGAAACAGCGTTTTCTGTACTTTATACAAAACTTGTAAAAAATAATATACTTTCACTTGATAAACTTATAGATATTATGAGTATTGCTCCGGCTGAAAGATTCGGAATCGAATCAGGAATTAAAATCGGTAATAAAGCTGATTTGTGTTTATTTGATCTTGATGAAGAATACACTATTAATTCCGAGGATTTTGTTTCAATGGGCAAAGCAACACCTTTTGAAGGTGAGAATGTTTTCGGTAAATGTATTATGACTATCTGCAATGGTAAGATAGTTTATAAAGGGTGAATATAATGAATAACGTAATTTATACAATTAAATCCAATGAGAAACTGACTGACAGTGTATATAAAATGGTTTTTGAAGGTGACACAAGTGCAGTTACTGCACCGGGTCAGTTTATTAACATAAAGATAGAGGGACTTTATCTGAGAAGACCTATTTCAATTTTTGACTGTAAAGAAAATGAACTTACAATTATTTATAAAGTTGTTGGAACAGGCACTGAAATAATGAGTAAAATGCCTGTCGGAACAAAGCTTGATATTCTTGTCGGTCTCGGTAACGGTTTTGATACAACAGTATCCGGTAACAACCCTGTTGTAATAGGTGGTGGTGTAGGCGTACCTCCGATGTTCTATCTTGCAAAAAAACTTCTGGCTGAAGGCAAAAATGTTACTGCAATTCTTGGTTTCAATAAAGCTAATGAAGTTTTTGGAAAAGAAGATTTTGAGTCTATCGGGTGTAATACAATTGTTGCAACAGTTGATGGTTCTGAGGGAATAAAAGGTTTTGTAACAGATGCGCTCAAAGAAATTGATTGCTCATACTTCTATACATGCGGTCCTGAACCTATGCTTAAAGCTCTTTATAATGCAACAGAAACTTCAGGACAATTCAGTTTTGAAGAGAGAATGGGGTGCGGTTTCGGTGCATGTATGGGTTGTTCATGTAAAACCAAATACGGCAATAAGAGAATCTGCAAAGACGGTCCTGTGCTTGTAAAGGAGGAAATTATATGGTAAACACAAAAGTAAATTTAAGCGGAATTGAGCTTGATAATCCTCTTATCCCTGCAAGTGGTACATTCGGTTTCGGATATGAATTTGCAGAACTTTATGATATAAACATTCTCGGTTCATTTTCATTCAAGGGCACAACTAAGGAACCACGATTTGGTAATCCTACTCCAAGAATTGCTGAATGTTATTCAGGTATGATTAATTCAGTCGGTCTTCAGAATCCCGGTATTGAAAAGGTTATCAGTGAAGAATTGCCCAAACTCAGAGCTTGTTTCAACAAGCCTGTAGTTGCTAACATAAGTGGTTTTTCACTTGAGGAATATGTATATTGCTGTGAAAAAATAGATAAAGAAGATCAGGTAGGCATAATTGAAGTTAATATAAGCTGTCCTAATGTTCATGGCGGTGGCATGAGCTTCGGTACTTCAGCAGAATCTGCAGCTGAAGTTACTAAAGCTGTAAAAGATGTAACTACAAAGCCTGTATACATTAAACTTAGTCCAAATGTGACAGATATTGCTTCAATTGCAAAAGCTTGTGAAGAAGCAGGTGCAGACGGTATCAGCATGATTAATACTCTTATGGGTATGAGAATCGATCTTAAAACAAAGAAGCCTGTTGTATACAATAAATCAGGTGGATATTCAGGTCCTGCAATTTTCCCTGTGGCTCTTTCAATGGTATATAAAGTTTATGAAGCTGTAAATATTCCCATTATCGGTATGGGTGGTATCTCAACAGCAGAAAATGTAATTGAAATGATGCTTGCAGGTGCTACAGCGGTAGAAATAGGTGCAGCAAATCTTATTGATCCTTTTGTTTGTAAAAAAATCATAGAAGATCTTCCTGCAGTTATGAATAAATACGGTATAAATAATCTTAAAGATATAATAGGAGGCGCACACTAATGGGTAAAGACGTAATTATTGCTTGCGATTTTGCAAGTAAAGAGGCTTGTATGAGTTTTCTTGATAATTTCAAAGAGGAAAAACCTTTTGTAAAAATCGGTATGGAACTTTTCTATGCTGAAGGTCCTTCAATCGTTAAGGAAATTAAGGAAAGAGGACACAAGATTTTCCTTGATCTTAAGCTTCATGATATTCCCAACACAGTTAAAAAAGCAATGTCAGTTCTTTCATCACTTGATGTTGATATGTGTAATCTTCACGCTGGCGGCACAATTGCTATGATGGAGGCAGCAATTGAAGGTCTCACAAGATCTGATGGAACAAGACCTATTCTTCTTGCCGTAACTCAGCTTACATCAACAAGTGAAGAAAGAATGAAAACAGATCTTCTCATCGATAAACCTATTGATGAAGTTGTTATGCATTATGCAGCAAATGCAAAAAAAGCAGGTCTTGATGGTGTTGTTTGCTCACCACTTGAAGCATCAAAAGTTCATGATGTCTGCGGTAAAGATTTTTACACAATTACTCCCGGTATCAGATTTGCTGATGGTGATATTGGTGACCAGGTTCGTGTCACAACACCTGAAAAAGCTAATGAAATCGGTTCAGACTATATTGTAGTAGGCAGACCTGTAACAGCAGCAGAAGATCCTGTAGCAGCTTACAGAAGATGCGTAAAAGAATTTGTAGGATAATAAAAGGAGATAGATTAAAATGCAGAAAAAAGTAGCTAAAGCCTTATTATCAATCGGTGCAGTTTTCTTCAGACCTGAAGAACCCTTTACATGGGCAAGCGGAATTAAGAGTCCTGTTTATTGTGATAACAGACTTATCCTTACTGCTCCCGAACACAGAAATGTTGTAGAATCTGCAATTGCTGAAACAGTAAAGGCAGAATATCCTGATTGCGACGTGCTTATGGGTACAAGCACAGCAGGTATTGCACACGCTGCTATAGCTGCTCACCTTCTCGGCATGCCCATGGGTTATGTTCGTTCAGGCAACAAAGATCACGGCAGACAGAACAGAATCGAAGGTAAGCTTGAAGCAGGTCAGAAAGTTGTTGTTGTGGAAGACCTTATTTCAACAGGCGGCAGTGTTATTGATGTTGTTGATGCACTCCGCGAAGCAGGTGCGGAAGTCCTCGGTATTGTGAGTATTTTCACATACGGTATGCAGAAGGGAATTGACAGACTTGTTGCAGCAAATGTTAAAAATGTCAGCCTTACAAACTTTGATGTTATTGCTGAAGTTGCTGCTGATGAAGGTTATATCAAACCAGAAGATATTGCAAGACTTATCAAATTCAGAAATAATCCTTCCGATGAAAGCTGGATAGGTGCATAAGAATGAGAAGTCTTATTGATATAAAAGAACTCTCCACAGCAGAAATTGATGAATTAATTGTTGTTGCAAAAGATATAATTGCAAATCCTGCAAAATATTCAGAAAAATGTAAAGGCAAAAAACTTGCAACACTTTTCTATGAAGCATCAACAAGAACAAGACTCAGTTTTGAAGCTGCGATGTATGAACTTGGTGGTAATGTGCTTGGTTTTGCATCAGCAGACAATTCATCTGCATCAAAAGGTGAAAGTGTTGCTGATACAGTCAGAGTATGCAGCGGATATGCGGACATTATTGCTATGAGACATCCTAAGGAAGGTGCTCCTCTCGTTGCCTCAATGCATTCTCTCGTACCTATTATCAACGCAGGTGATGGCGGTCATAATCATCCGACACAGACTCTAACAGACCTTCTCACAATCAACAGAGAGAAGGGTAGATTTGACAATCTTGTTGTAGGTTTATGTGGCGATCTTAAATTCGGCAGAACTGTTCATTCACTTATTGGTGCTATGGCGAGATATAATAATGTAAAATTTGTTCTTATCTCACCTGATGAACTTAAAGTTCCTTCATACATCAAACAGGAACTTGATAAAGTTAATATTGAGTATGTTGAAACAAAAAGCCTTGAAGAAGCAATTCCTGAGCTTGATATTCTTTATATGACACGAGTTCAGAGGGAAAGATTCTTCAATGAAGAAGATTATCTCAGACTTAAAGATACATACATTCTTAATATGTCAAAGCTTGAAAAAGCTAAGGATGACTTATCAATTCTTCACCCGCTTCCCAGAGTCAATGAAATTTCTGTTGAAATAGATAACGATAAGAGGGCATGTTATTTTGAACAGGCACTCAATGGTAAATATATTAGAATGGCTCTTATAATGAAGCTTTTGGGGGTGGAATAAGATGATTCTTAATACAATCACTAATGGTGTTGTTCTTGATCACATCCATGCCGGCGGAGCAATGGAAATTTACAAGGCCCTCAATCTTGATAAACTCGGCTGTCAGGTTGCAATAATCAAAAATGCAACAAGTGTAAAAATGGGTAAAAAAGACATTCTTAAAATTTGCGAACCCATTGATATAAATCTTGATGTACTCGGTTATCTCGCACCCGGCGTAACCGTCAATATAATTAAAGACGGCAAAGTGGCAGAAAGACGGCATATTGCACCACCTGAAACAATTGAAGGTGTAATTAAATGCAAAAATCCGAGATGCATCACTTCAATTGAACAGGAACTTCCAAACATATTTAAACTCACAGATCGTGAAAACCTTGTTTACAGATGTATTTACTGTGAATCACAGAGCAAGAAAAAACAAGGTGACATAAAATAAAACGCAAAAATAAGGAGTAGTCAATCGACTACTCCTATTTTTTATTCAATCGCTTTCAGAGATTCAACCATATCAATCTTTTTCATCTTTTTGTGCATAATAACATTTACAATAACAGCAAAAATCACTGTAAGCAAACCTGCAATCACATAACTGTACCAAGATAATGTCTGAACGAACATAACAGTGTCAACTGAACAATATGTTATAAGCAGTTTATGAACAAGAATACCGGAAAACAATCCTAAAATTATACCCATAATAGTAAGAATTATGTTTTCACGGAAAATATAAGTAGAAACCTCATTATCATGGAAACCAAGAACCTTAATAGTTGCAAGTTCTCTCTGTCTTTCAGAAATGTTAATATTATTCAGATTATAAAGAACAATATAAGCAAGAATACCTGCTGCTAAAATAAATATAAGAATAACAATACTCAGAACGCCTATAACCTCATTAAGAGTGTCTACAGTATCAGATATATAGGCAACTGCATTTATACTTTCATAAGCCATAAGGTCAGTAGCAAGCATAGCTTTCTTTGTTGCCTTGTTGTCTGATGACTCAGCATCATTAAGAACATTAGGCTGTACAGTACCGATTGCATAATTATACTCAACAGCTTCCTGGAAAAGATACTGATAAAGATTTTCTGAAAGATACACATAACTGAATGTATAATTTTCAGTTATATTTGCAACAGGAATACTTACTCTGCTTCCGTCAGACAATTCTACCCAAATCGAGTCACCAATAATTGTGTCTGTGGCTGTTGCAAACTTTTCAGTAATGATCGCACCTGTATCATCAAGAGTCAATTGCTCACCGGTCAATCTGTTATTAAGACGTATGAAATCAGAAATTTTATCAGACTGCTTAGGAACAAACAAATAAACATCATCTGTTTTATCTGTCCTGTCTGAACCACCTGTGACTGATATCATTGAAGAAAGCATGATGTCTGTAATTCTTGAATCATTTTTAAGCATTTGCATTGTTACGGAATCATCTTTCTGAGAACCGGAAAATACAATCTGAACATCATAATCAGAAATACCGTTTTCATCATACTGCATTCTCATAAGATTATTTACAGATGAATACAAACCGATACTACCGAGTATGAGGGCAGTACAACCACCGATACCGATAACGGTCATAATAAAACGGGCTTTATGTCTGAAAAGATTTCTGATTGTAACTTTGCTTGTAAAATTGAGTCTTTTCCATATAAAACCGATTCTTTCAAGCAAAACTCGTTTTCCGGGTTTTGGCGCTTTTGGACGCATAAGTTTTGCCGGCTGCACTTTAAGTTCTTTTGCTGAAGCAATAACAGCTGCAACCAGGGTAGTCAGAAGTGAAATTGAAACACCAATAAGTATATATACAGCAGGAAGAGCAAATTTAATTTTCGGCAAAGTATATACTATAGAATATGCGCTATATATCGCATAGGGAAGCGCATAAACACCGATGAGTATTCCTATTGCAGTACCGAGAACACTTGCAAAAAGAGCATACAGAATGTATTTAGACGAAATAGCAACAGTTGAATAGCCGAGAGCTTTCATTGTGCCCATCTGAGTTCTTTCTTCTTCAACCATTCTTGTCATTGTTGTAAGGCATACAAGTGCCGAAACAAGGAAGAAAATAACAGGAAAAATATTTGCAAGAACATTGATATTCTCTACTGCACTGTCAAAACCTGAATAACCGGGAGTATCTTCTCTGTCATAGACCATCCATTTTGCAGAGTCAAGCTTTGAATATTGTTTCTTCGCATCTTCAATTTTTTTCTCTGCTTCAAATAATTTTGTTTCATAATTGGCTTTAACAGAATTATATTCAGCTTTAGCTTTTTCAAGGTATGTAGGAGCACTTGCAATTGCTGCCTTCAGTAAATCAAGATCATTACCAACAGCATTTTTATTAATCATTAACTCAATCTGAGCCATTGATAATTGATTTTTTGACCCTTCAAGCTGTTCATAAAAACTACTAAGTTGTTCATATGCAGCATCAAGTTGTGCATCTGATGCATTATAAGCTTGCTTTGCAGATTCAAGAAATGTTGCAGCAGTCTTAAATTTTTCAGTGTAATTATTCAAATCCTGCTGACTTTTTTCAAGTTCACTTTCATAAATTGCTAACTGACTCTTTTGTTGTTCAAGATAAGGATTGATAAGCGCGATTGCTTCAGTTGCCATACTGACAGCCGAGAGAGCTGAAATTGATGAGTATAAATCCGGATTTATTGATTGAAGAGTAGATAAGATATCTGTTAACTGACTGTTGCTTAACTTGCCATTCTGCCATTCCTCAAGTCCTGTTAATACATTACTTGATGTATTGATAATATTCTGTGTTGACGTTACAAACTGCTGGGCAGAATTAACAGCATTCTGTGCAGAATACAATGCTGTCTGAGCTGACTGATACTGAGATTCTGCAGTTGTCAGTTGCTGATACTTATCTTCTTGTAATTGTCTTGCAGCCTTGTAATTTTCAAGATTTGCATTATATGTTTCAATTGCTTTATAATACGCTTCAGAATTGCCGTTAAATGCTTCTTCAGCAATACCGAGAGCTTCAGCTGCAGCATTTGCAGCTTCATTATATGCACCTTCAGGGTCATCAACATAACGCTGATATAGTGCAATCGTTTCTTCAGCATCTTTAATTCCGTTATCATAAGCATTCTTTGCATTCTGGTAAGCAGTTTGCGCATTTTTTATCTGCTCAGGAATTTCAGCTTTTAAAGTGTCTACGCGAGAATTAATTCTCTCCTGTGCAAGAACTTCAATCTTATCTGCAATCTTTTTAACATAATCATTGTAAGCATCTCTATCGTCTTCATATAATGACGAAGAATCAAGAGTTATATATGCTTCACTATAATAATCATTTACAAATGCAGTTTCAGGTATATAAATAAATGTTCCTATTTTGCCGCTTCCGACAAGAGAATTACCTCTTTCAAAAGAAATATAATATGGTGATCTGATAATACCTACAATTTCAAATTCAGTCACAGCAAGTTCAGAAAGATCTGATTTTGAATCGGGCTGAAATTTGATTTTGCTGCCGATTTTATATGAATCAGGAGTTGAAAGTTCACTGGCATCAACAAGACACTGATTATTTGCTGTGGGATAAGTACCCTCAATAAGAGTAGGCCTGTTAATAAAATCAGGATTGTCTGCTCCGTAATAATATTCCTGAAGTTTATTAAGGTTAATACCATATGCACGTGTACTAATCTGCGATCCGTCAATATCTATTTCAGGTTTTCCGTTAACAAGAACAAGTGCATCAATGAATTTTTCCCCCATAATTCCTTTAACACCACTAATATTTCTGATGGCATTAATGTCATCCTGAGTCAAACCTATTGTAGACTGAACGCGGATATCCATAAGATTGTTGTCAGAAAAATAATCTTTTGCCGTTAATTCCATTGAAGGACCGGCTGACTTGATTCCGACAAAGAAACCTGTTCCCAGTGCAACAATTATAATAATTGAAATAAAACGACTGAATGAGTGTTTTATTGCACGGAGAATATCTGATAATAATGCTTTACTCACTAAAAAATACCTCCGTTACCATTCAATCATATCAACAGAAAGGGGAGTTTCATTAATTTCAATACGACTGATTCTACCGTTTTTCATTGTTATAATTCTGTCGGCAATAGGTGTAATTGCCTGATTATGAGTGATAATAACAACAGTCATTCCCGTATTGTGACATGTCTGCTGCAAAAGATTGAGAATCTGTTTTCCTGTTTTATAGTCAAGTGCACCGGTAGGTTCATCACATAATAACAACTTGGGGTTTTTTGCAAGTGCTCGTGCAATTGCTACTCGCTGCTGCTCACCACCGGACAACTGTGACGGGAAGTTGTGCATTCTGTCGCCGAGACCTACTTTTTCAAGAACTTTTACAGGATTTAAAGCTTTGTTACTGATCTGCGATGCAAGTTCTACATTTTCGAGAGCTGTAAGGTTAGGAACAAGATTATAAAACTGAAAAACAAAACCTACATCGTATCTTCTGTAATCAGTAAGCTTTTTTGAATTAAAATTATTAATAAGTTCTCCACCGATACGGACCTTACCGTCGTTACAATCATCCATACCGCCAAGAATATTCAGGATTGTTGTTTTACCCGCTCCACTGGGACCAACGATCATACAAAGTTCACCTTGTTCAACTGAAAAACTTACATTATCAGCTGCATTAATTGTAACTTCACCCATTTTATATCGTTTATATACTGACTCCAATTCTATAAAACTCATATCTTTTCCTCCATAAGGATTTTATCCGTTAATCTTAATGTATAATTCATTCATGATTTTTGAAGCTGCATTTCCTGCATACTTAATACCTGATCCGCTGTCTTCTACAACAACAATAATTGCATAAGGAAAGCTTTCATCATAAGAAAAACCTGCAAATAGCGAATTGGGTAACCCGTCATCTTTTTCTGCCGTACCTGTTTTTCCGCACATTTTAACTTTTCCGAACATATTATCGCCATAATAATCTGAAACATTAGACCTGAGCAGTTCTTTAAGTAATGAAGCTGTGGTTGATTCAATAAAAATTCCTGAATCATCAGTTTCTGCTTCATAAGTAACTCTTCCGTTGGAATTTGTTACTGATAAAACAAAATGAGGCATCATTGTCTGACCTCCATTTGCAATTGCACACATATACGTGAGAAATGCATACGGATTGACAAGCGTTGTAGACTGACCGATTCCGCACCAGCCAAGCTCATATTCAGAATTGCTGTTTAATCTGAATATTCCTGATTTTGAAATCATTCTGTCACAATTTTTATATGAAGCACTTAAGCCTGCTTTTTTATATGCTTGTTCGATTTTTTCCGAACCGAGTTCTATGGCTAATTGCGCAAACACCGAATTGCAAGACTTGTTTAATGCATGTCTGAATGTCAATGTTCCGTGAGTATCATTACAGACAACCATACCGTCTGAAGCTTGATAAAAACCTTCACAGGTGAATTTTCTGTTATATATATCAGGAATATTTTCAATGGCACTCATTGCTGTCACAATTTTAAATATTGATCCGGGAGTATATAATCCACCATATACACGATTTATATATACACCTTCATATTTATTGTTACTGTCTATATCTGAAGGTTTATTGTATATATCATATGAAGGTGCAGAAGCAATACAGATCAACTCACCGGTTTTATAGTTGCACACTGCTATACAACCTTTATATTTTCCCAAAGCTTTATATGCAGATGAGCAAAGTTCTGCATCAAGTGACAGTTTTAACATGCTGTCTGCACCGTTATTTACACCAAAAAGTAAATTATATCCGCTCAATTCTGCTCTGAACACATCCTGAACACCACCGGTAATAAAACCTTGGTTATCACCGAGAATATGTAACAGAGAAGTTCTTATTGAAGAATTATCAATATATTGACGCTTTCCGTTTTCCGTATATGCAAGTTCGGTATCGTTAATATCAACGATTTTTCCGGCATTTACAAGAACATTGTTCTTATAAAGATGTGCATTTACATTTTTTAATGCATAATCATCTGCATTAGACAACATTGAAAACATAAGCACGATTGAAACACAGAAAAATACAACAGTTATAGAAACAAGAAAAATTATTCGCTTATTAATGGTTTTCATGATGCTCTCCTGACAGTACGTTCAGTCTTTGCAAGCTGTGGGTAAGATCTTGAATCAGCTGCCTTGATAAAAGCAAGAAGTCCCCATGAACAGATCATACTGGAACCGCCTCTGCTTACAAATGGTAATGTAACACCGGTAAGAGGCAGAAAATCAGTTACACCGAAAACATTCAATGCTGTCTGAACAATGATCATTCCTGCTGCTGCACATGCAGCAATTGTAAAAAATGATGATCTTGAAAATTTTGAATTATACGCAGTGGCAAGTGCAAGAACAGCAAATGTGATTATAACAAGAAATCCTGTAAATATACCGAGTTCTTCACAAATAAGACCAAATATAAGGTCTTCTGTTGACGCAAAAACATCTCGCAGATGACCGTTTCCGAGTCCGACTCCGAAAAAGCCACCGCTCGCAGAATATATCAGCGTTCTTGTCTGCTGATATCCGCCTGAATCATACATGTGTTCCCATATATGTCTGTAGCTTGCAAACCTGTTCAGAATATATGATTTCAGCGACAAAATCAATATTGCACCAATAACTGCAGCTGTACATACAAGAATAATTGTTCTGAAATCACCTGATCTGAGAAATGCAATAATGATAAATGTTGCAAAATAAATCAGTGCTGTTCCGAAATCAGACATCAGACCGAGCAAACCTACACATCCTACTGAAAATATTACATAAGCTGTAAGAGAACGTGTAGACTGAATTTTATCAAGTGTTGCCGCTCCTACATAAATAAATGCAAGTTTAACAAATTCTGAAGGCTGTATTGATACAGGACCTAAGTATATCCAATTTTTCGCACCGTTTTTGTAAGAAGCAAAAACAAGTGTGAATACAAGTAATCCGATCGCCGCAATTGCCATTGGCAGTCTGATTGCGCCTGTTCTTGTTGTTCCTTTCATATAAAGAACCATTGATATGTAAAGAACAATACCGATAAAAACAGAAATGAACTGTACCTGAGTTTTTTCGGGTGAGACACTTGCTGTTATGAAAAGGCTGATCGAAGATAGTGCAAAGGCAATCATTTCAAGACTGATATGTCTGTTCTGAACAATTGCAAAAATAAAATAATATATCCACTCGGCAATGATAAAAGAAGAAAAATATATCAATAATTCAGAAAAGTTTTCAGAATCTTTTGATAAAACAAGGTAGCTCATAAGCACCTGATATAAAGTAAGAAAAACCATAACCAGCAAACTTATTATACCGTACATACTGCCGGGTTTTCCTAAATATAACTTTTTATTTTTTGTTGTCTCCAAAATTATTTCACTCCACGGTTTCTGTATCCGGAATTTTTTGTTTTTGATTCAGAAATATTGTTTTGTCTGTTTATTGATTTGTTTTTAATATTGTTGTCAGAAGGCGTAGTTTTTTTATTTTTTACTACATTCTGCTGTCTTGTAGTAACAGCTGTAGAATAAAAAATAAGCTCTTTTTTTCCAAGTCTGATGGAATCACCATCAGCTAACTGAATTTTTTTATCAATTTTTTTATTATTGACTATTATACCGCACGTAGAGTTTGTATCAAATATAAACCAACCTGTTGATCTTTTTGAAAGTACAGCGTGAAATCGGGAAACCGAAACATCCGTAAATGTAATATCACATGTTTTGGCTCTGCCTATAGATGTTTCAGACTGACTTATGTCAATAATATGCCCGTTTAATGGCTCAACAAGACTTGCACGTATTGTTCTTTTTGCAGGTTTGACAAACAATGAGATAACAGATATTAGTAACACTGCACATAATAAAACAAAAAGCAAAATCTGAACAAAAAAGTAATAATCAGTGCTCATAAAATATCTCCTCATATATATTTATAATATTATATATTTTAATCTAAAAAAAGTCAATATTAATAAAGATTTAAAAAAAATAACATTAATATTGACTTAACAACAAAAAACGTTGTATAATGACCAAAACGGAGGGATTTTAAATGTCAATAAAAAAATCATATTTCGGCACTTTATCGAATGGCAAAATTATAGATAAGTACACTTTCATAAATAAAAATAATGCTCAACTTTCAGTAGTTACTTACGGAGCTACAATGATTGAATTGTTTGTACCCGATAAAAACGGAAATTTAGCTGATGTTCTTGTAGGACTTGATAATATAGATGATCTTGTTGAAAAATCAGATTATCAGGGTGTAATTGTCGGACCTTACGCTAACAGAATCGGCAATGCTTCATTTTCTATAGATGGGGTAGAGTATTCACTGATAAAAAATGAAAAAAATACTACATGTCTCCATTCTAACGGAGAATTCAATACAGCTGTGTGGGATGCAGAAATCACAAACGAAAATTCAATTTGTTTTTCATATACAAGCCCCGATATGCAAAATGGTTTTCCCGGAAATATTAATGTAAAGGTTAAATATATTTTTACAGACGAAAATGAAGTGAAGCTTGAATATGAAGCTGTTTCTGACAAAAAAACTGTAATAAATCTCACAAATCATGCCTATTTCAATCTTGGAGGCTATGATTCAGGCACTATTCTTAATCACACTCTCAAAATTAATGCTGATACTTATACTCCTGTAGATGCTTTCAGCATTCCAACCGGAGAAATTGCTGAAGTAAAGAATACTCCTTTTGACTTTACAACTGAAAAAATTGTAGGTGACCGTATTGATGATGAATTTGAACAGTTAGAATTCACAGGAGGATACGATCATAATTTCTGCATCAACTCATACAACTCATCACTAATAAAAGCTGCAGAAGCTACTGATCCCGTTTCAGGAAGAATACTCGAAGTTTTTACAGACTTGCCCGGAATTCAGTTTTATGCAGGTAACTTTCTTAACGGTACAACAGGAAAGAATAATAAGCCTATGAATAAACGTTGCGGATTCTGCCTTGAAACTCAGTTTTATCCGGATACACCCAACAAGCCTGAATTTCCACAGTGCACTTATGATGCAAATGAAATATACAAAAGTACAACAGTTTTTAAATTCTCAACAAAATAATTGTCAGCAGATATTGAAAATGTTTTAAATTTGTTATATAATTAGATTTGTATAAAAAATGGGAGGTATTTACCTTATGAACAGAATTTTTAAAAAGTTTCTGTGTTGCATGCTGAGTTGTATTCTTATTTTCGGCACAACAGTACCTGCTTTTGCAACAGAAGACGCAGAAACAACACCTGTCATTGTAATTAATGATATTTTTGCAAATCCGATTTACAATACAGATGACGGCTCAATTGTATTTAATCTCAGTGATTTTCAGATAGACATACTCTTTACATCAGGATTCTCTTCTGAAATCACAGATCTTTTCAGTAAAGATATAATCAATCAGATTACAAGCGGAGAAATGGCACCTCTTGATATCGCAATGCTTCTTGTTGACTACCTCGGTTATAGCGGTGATATCAATCAGATTATAAACAAAGCTGTTGAACTTATCTCATCACTTATGGGTGACGTCAATACTGAGAATATTGATATCGGTGCAATTATTGAGAATATTGATTTTAATCAGTATATCAATGATATTAAGGCACAGATTGAAGATTTGACAAAAAATCTTGAGCTTATCAGAATGAATGAAGACGGTACTCCTTATTACAATAATATCGGTGCTGTTGCTCATGATGAACCCCTTGAATATTATTATGACGATGATTATGCAACTGCATCAGCTCTTGCAGGTCAGATCGGTGAAAGCATAGCTGAAGAAATCGGTTATGAAAATACATACGTATTCACATATGACTGGCGTCTTGATCCTATTGAAAATGCCGGATTACTTAATGAATTTATTGAAAATGTAAAATCAAATTCAGATGCTGAAAATGTTTCTATCATTTCTGAAGGTTACGGTTCAACTGTTGCTACAGCATACCTCGCAGAATATGAAAAAGATGCTTCAGATTCAGTTAAAAACTTTGTTACTGTATCATCCGAATTCCTCGGCACCTCAATAGTAGGCGACTTTTTCCAGGGCAATATGGTAAATGAACTCAGTTTTTCTTCATTTACAAGTGCTTATATCAGATATACAAATGATATCTCTGACAACCCCATCACAGCATTTACAACATGGCTTATAAACTACATACTTAACAGTGAAAACGTAAGCCAGCGTTTTTGTTATGAAGTTACTAAAATTCTTTCAGCAACAGACTTTTTCCTGAAACAGTCAGGAATCACAGCTGAAATTGCTAAAATGCCCGGCATCTGGGCTCTTGTACCCGTAAATGATTACGATGCATCACTCGATTATCTTTGTGATGAAAATACAAACGCTGAACTTTTAGAGAAAATCGATACCTTTAAAGAATGGCAGTATGATTACGAATATATTTTACAGAACGCTAAAGATTCAGGCATTAATGTAAGTATTGTAGCAGCATGGGATATTCAGATTATCCCTCTCGGTAAAAATAACAGTGTTCAAAGTGACGGTATTGTTGATACTGCATATGCAAGCTTCGGTGCAACATGTATCGATATAAATGATGTCGGAAATGCAACAAAAGCAACACAGGCATACGAAGATAATCACAAACACATTTCAACAACATACGATATGCTTACACCCTGGTTTGCAAAAGCAGGTATCTGTAAATATATTGATGCATCAACATGTGCGCTTCCCGAAAACACATGGTTTATCAAAGGAATGAAACATGGCACTTTCAACTGGGAAAGCAATTCAATGGAATTTATTATGTGGCTTGTTACAGCTGACAGTGAAAGAACTGTGTGGCAGAATGCTGCATACAAACAGTTCATGGCATACAACAGATACATCAATCCCGGAATTCTTAATTCTGACGGAATCGTTTCAACTCCCTCAGATCCCGGAACATACCTTCTCGGCGATATCAATCTGGATGGCCTTGTAACATCATATGATGCACAGTTAGCTCTTCAGATTGCAGCAGGAGATTATTACATTGAAGAAGAGTCTGTAGCTTATTCAAATGCAGACATATATAAAGATGGCCTCATCAACGAAGCTGACGCGAGAAAAATACTTCTCATGTCATCAGGTCTCATCGATGATATGCAGAGTGGCATCAAGTTCAACTATGATACCCAAGATAGTGAAGTTATCAATTCTGATTATGAAATCAAATTGGAAACATTCTACAATCCTGTTAAGAATCAGCTTGAATTATCTGTTCTTCTTGCAGATGCAAAAGACAGTTCTGCGGGTAACTTTATTATAAAATATGACACTGAAATGTTTACATACGCATCTACTACTGCAGCTCAGATTACAGATGGCTATGTTGTAAGCGGAATGCCTATAAATCACGAAGGAACACTCACATGTGCTTTTGCAGTTACTGATTCTGTAACAAAAAAGATGGTTGACAGTAACGGTGATCTGCTCCTTGCTACATTCTTCCTTGATGTAACAAAAACCAACATCAAGGCTACCGATCTCTCCGCCGGAACATCATATTTCTATGATTATGATGTAATAACATTTATCACCCCTGTTGATATTACTCTTGATGAAGATTATTTCTTCATGCTCGGAGATGCAACAAACAATCGTTACCTCACAGCACAGGATGCAAGAATAATTCTAAGAATTTCTGCAGATATGGAAGAAGTAACAGATGATGAAATGTTCAGACGTTGTGACGTTAACAAAGACGGTGAAATAACAGCTATTGATGCAAGATATGTATTACGCGCATCAGCTGATTTGATTGACAGATATTAATAAATAGCAAAATAAAACGCCTCTGAAATTCAGAGGCGTTTTTTCGCATAAAAAAACCCGCGGTGCCGATCCACAACAAATAGTAACCTGCATAGTAAGCAGGATGGGTGCCGCCCTGTACCTTCGCGCTCCCTTCTTCCATTACTGATTTAACAGCAACGGGAGGTCTGCATCCCGGCAGAGGAGAAAGGCTCCCTATTTTTATAATTGTAGGGTTAATATATGCTATGGATTATATCGAACACTGCAGGAAATTTATTTAATTTTCGTCATCAAAATCGAACATATCAGCAAGTCTTTCTTCAAACATCTTGCCGACCATCATAAATTCAGCATCATCTTCGATGGGTTCAAGATAAATTTCATCACCATCATAGTTTCTGATGAGAATTATGAGTTCGCCGTCTTCATCGATAATTTCATCGTCATAAACGGGGAGAAGTGCCACGTATTCTTTATCATTCAATTCAAGAATATCAAGTTCTTCAAAAATATGTTCTTCACCGTCTTCATCAACAACGCTGACTATAACAGGTTCAATTTCTTCAGAATTATTATCCTGATTAATAAAATCACTCATAAAATATCTCCTTAATTTTATTTATGAATATAATATCAGTTAACAGATTATATGTCAACATCAAATATACTTATTCTGCAAATTCTGCAGTCCAATAACAATCAAAAGAATTTCCTGCGTCAAGTGATATTATTGCATCTTTCTGAGAAATATCTGATTTTCTCTCATGAGAATCATTTACACCCCACCAGGGCTCAATGCAAACATAAGGTGCACCGGGTTTTGCCCAAATGCCAAGATATGCACAATCACTGTAATCGAATTTAACTTTTCTTGAATGCTTATCACTTGCAAGAGTAACATATGATGATTTCATATTGTTGAAAATTAAAGCATCATTATCAAATATATTCTCTGTAATTGTTACTTTATTATTCTCTTTGAGAACAGGGATTGTTTTACCGGTTCTGAGACATTCTGTATCAATTTCCACTGTATCAAGTGTTTCATTCTTTTCAAATTCAAGATAATCACCAATTGCGCAATTGAATCCGGGATGTCCGCCTATTGAGAAATACATTGTCTTATCATTCTTATTTACGACCTTATGAGTAACTTTCAGTGATTTATCAATAAGTTCAAAAATCACATAAACCTCAAACTTATAAGGGAATATTTTTAATGTTTCAGCGTCAGCCTTTTCCACAAAAACAAGCTTATTGTCGACAGTTTCAACATATTCAGCCTCTCTTTTTCTGAACAAACCATGTTTCGGCATTGAATATTCTTTACCGTCAAGATAATAAATATCATCAAGAACTCGACCGATAATAGGGAAGAGAACAGGAGACTGGCCATACCAAATGTTAGGATTGCCTTGCCACAAAAATTCATATCCGGTTTCTTTAGAAACGATACTGGTAAGTTCTGCACCATCAGACTTTACGCCAATTTTTAAATAATCATTCTCAATATAATAAATCATTGTATTGTCATTCCTTTCTTTATTTAATTAATTATATCACAACTATAAATAAATAACAATACTTGTAATAAATTATTACGTCAGATATTCTATCGCACCCTTAACATTAAGAATCGGATACTCAAAATCAGCAACAGAAACAGTTTTTTCTGCTGAATCAACAATTGCATTTTTAACTTCTTTGGCGGTTATTCCGTTATCAGAAGCAAACAAGAGAGCAGCAGTACCGGCAACAAAAGGCGCAGCCATAGAAGTTCCGCTATTATATTCATAATCATTATAAAGTGATAAGCTATAAATATTCTCACCGGGTGCTACAATGTCAACACAATCGCCGATGTTTGAGAATTTTGAGTAATTCATAAACTCATCGCAGGAACCAACAGTAATTATATAATCTTCAACCACACTATTACTTATATAATTAAAGGGAAGGCTGTACCTTGCATCACAATATTCAATATGATCAGTAAAAATATCAAATATATCAACTAAATTAAGAACATCTTTATTTCCGTATAAAAACTTATTTGAAGAGGGAAGTTTATTTATAGATTTTCCGGATTCATTTCCTGCCGCAACATAAATTAAGAACTGATATTCATTATCTATTAGCTTCAATAAAACATTTTCGAAAAGCATCGCTTCATTTTTTACAAAATCAATTGAATTCTGACAATTCAGTGAAGCAGAAATAGTAATATATGAATTATAACCTAAACTGAAATTAATTACATTGACATTACAATTGACAATCATATCTGTTATTGCTGCAACCCAATATGAAACGGAATTATTAATTCCATTATCAGATACCAATTCTGAGTCTGAACATATTCCTGGTGCATCACTATTGTCCGAGCCGCACATTATTCCTGCAACATGCGTCCCATGCGAACTAAAACCGCTAAGTAAAGAATTATTAAGTAGTGAATTGTTGTAAGTTTTGCTATTAATAACATTTATAGATTCATTTGTATAATCGACCGGAACATCAAACATTCCGACAGAAACAACTGAGGTATCAATTTTATATAGTGATATATCAGCAGGGTAGTTTATCATTTCATAATAATAGAAATTATTATGATCATAAATATCATTGACATAATTATGGTCAGAGTCTGATTCAGCCAATGGAGTTTCTTCAAAGTAATCGATCAATGCCGCATCAATAATTTCATTATTTGATAAATCAGAACAGATGTTCTTTAGTTCATAATATGACAATCCGTCAAATTCAATCTGATAAAAATCTATAATATCTATATATCCGCATATCTTACCATAATATGAATCAGTTAGTTCCTTTATATCATCATATGAAGCAGTTTCATCTGCAATAAGTAATATTGTATCTTTTACATATTTTACTCGAACATCGTCGTCACAAGCAATAATATCATTATATGAAATTTGTTTTATGTAAAAATCAGAATTTATATCAGAATCATATTTATCATATAAACTAAAAGAAAAATCGGATAATTCAAGATCAGGAGATTTATACGAAACAGGTTCAAAGAAAAATAATAAACAACATAAAATTAAATCTGATATTAACAGAGAAAATATTACCGCAATTACAATAAATAATTTATTTTTTTTCAAATTCATAATATTATCACTCCGAATAAATCATATCAAAAAGCTTATTTGATGTCAAGAAAGAGAGAATAAACAATCCACTTGACAATAGATAAACTTTTTGATATAATTATACAAAATTAATATTTTGTATAATTAAGGGGATAGACAAAGGAGACTTTTTATGATTAATTATACACCTGACTATGAAGCACAGCCTTCATTAGTTAACGAGTATCTACGATATATTGATGTTATAAAAAACAGATCTCAAAAAACTGTATTTGAATATTCAATCAATCTAAAAGAATTTATATTATTTGTAATGAATGATAAAAACATTGCAAAAACAGATTCACCGGATCTGAGATTATGCGATGAAGAATTTTTCAAAAATATTACTCTTGAAGATGCTTATAAATATTTGTCATATTGTAAAAATGTCAAAAACAATAATCCATCCACAAGAGCAAGAAAAGTTGTTGCGATCAGGCAGTTTTTTAAATATTTATCAGATAATAAGCAAATCTTACAAAATAATCCTATGAAAGTTCTTGATTCACCAAAAACTAAAAAGTCGTTACCGAAGTATCTTACTTTAGATCAAAGTATTGATCTTCTTTCGGTTGTTGACGGTAAAAACAAAGAACGTGATTATGCTATTCTGACATTATTTCTCAATTGCGGGTTGCGTTTGTCTGAATTGGTATCATTAAACTATAATGATATAAAATCAGATAAATCAATGCGAATACTTGGTAAAGGTAATAAAGAAAGAGTAATTCACCTGAATGATGCATGCATACAAGCCATAAATTCATATATGCAAGTTCGGCCAAAGGATGGGGTTATTGACAGAAATGCCCTTTTTTTAAGTGCAAGACTCCAAAGAATCAGTCCTAAAACTGTTCAATATATAGTAAAAACATTTTTAAAAAAAGCAGGACTTGATGAAGCCGGAATGTCAACACACAAGCTTCGACATACAGCAGCTACACTGATGTATCAACATGGCGATGCGGATGTTCTTGTCCTGAAAGAGATACTCGGACATGAAAATCTATCTACAACAGAAATATATACTCATATATTCGACGAACAAAAAAAATCGGCTTTAGAAAACAATCCGTTAGCAAAAATCAGACCGGATAATTCAAAAAACAAATAAATAAGAGAATAATTTTACCATTACACAATCTATAAGTGATGCAGCAAATACAACAGCGGACAGAATAATAACTTTTTTAATAAATGGTGATATGACTTCCCTATCGCTATGTTTTTTGCCAATTAACACAGTTAGGATGTCTGCTGAAAAAAAACACGATGTTTCTGCCATTAATATAATCGCAGAATTAGCAATAATACTACCAGGCAGAATGATGAGTAAATAATAACCTATACCACTGATCCTGTAAACTGTGAATAGTATTCCTGACAAAATTCCTGTACCAAGCCCCTTAAGTATGATTGTTAAAATCGAAAACGGAATTCCGACACAACTCATACCAAATATAATCAAAATCAATAAACAGGAACAATTAAGAATCAATGAATTTGTAAAAACACTTATTATGCTTGCTTCATTTCTTGTCCTGAGAAATAAAGCAATTAAATTATATATTTCTGCATTAACAAGTGCAATACTTTTTATAAATCCTGCACCGATTATCATTGCTCCTGCAAAAAATGCAAGACCTATAATAAGTCCCTTGACTTCCCTGTCATTTTCAAAAACAACATTACTGATTTTCTGAAATCTTATTGTTTTTATCTTCATTTATATTTCCTCTCCTTATTTTTTTATAAAAAGCTGGCTAACAAGCAACCCTAAAAAGTCTGAAATAATGCCAACCGGAAACATTAAATAAATCATGTTAATTAAATTTTCATGATTAAATCCTAAAATCAAAATGTATTCAGAAATCATCAACAAAAATGACAGTACACTGCTCGTAACAACACGTTTTCTCTTGGTAAAGCAACACACAATGATAGATGTAACCATTATTGAACAGCCTGAAGCTATCAGCACAAAACTTTGCAACCAATTATTGCCTAAAGCCACATTAAGAATGATAAATGAAAAGGCAGAAAGAAGTAAAAAAAATGATACACAACCTGAAAAATACGGTATAAATAACATTGTAATGACTTTTTTCACTTCTTTTTTATTTGAGTAAAATCCGGAATCAGACATAAAAAAATCCCTCCATATCTGTTACAAGATATGAAGGGATTTGATTAATTATTACTGAATTATTCGCTGTCGTCAGACTTTTTAGATCTTCTGTTTTTGCTCTTTTCAGCCTTTTCAGCTTCCTTAGCAGCAGCCTGAGCAGCTCTTTCAGCCTGAAGTCTGTCTTCTGCTGTGTTATTTGTCTGAATAGCCCAACGAGTAATTTTCATTTTTGTTCTGTCTGCACCTGTTTCAATAACAAGTGAATCTTCCTTAACAGTAACAACTCTGCCGAGAATGCCACCAATTGTAGTGATTTCATCACCAATCTGAATAGCATCACGCATTTCCTGCTCTTCTTTCTGTTTTTTCTTCTGGGGTCTGATCATTACAAAATACATAACACCAAAAAGTGCAACCATAAGAAGAATTGTTGTCCATGAATTACCCTGTGTAGCAGTTGTAGCTGCATCAAGTAAATTTAATGCAAAATTCATTATAATGCCTCCAATAAATTAACAATGTAAAATTGATTATAATATATTAAATAAAAAAATGCAAGTAAATTTTAGAATTATTTTATTCTGGTATCAAGCAAATCCACATATTTTGCATAGAAATCATCAAATGAATCTGTTTCAAGGGCATATCGGATTTTCTCCATAAGCTTATTATAAAAATAAAGATTATGAGTTACAGCAAGACGCAGAGCAAGAACTTCCTTTGCCTTAAAAAGATGTCTTATGTAACCTTTGGAATGATTTCTGCATACCGGACAATCGCATTCTTCGTCAATAGGAGATGTATCTTTTTCATATTTTGCATTATTAAGATTAATAATACCATTCCATGTGAAAAGATGTCCGTGTCTTGCATTTCTGCTGGGCATAACGCAATCAAAAAGGTCTACTCCCCTTTTAACTGCTTCAAGAATATTACCGGGAGTGCCTACGCCCATAAGATATCTTATTTTATCTTTAGGCATATAAGGTTCGACAGCAGAAATTATTCTGTACATATCTTCTTTTGGTTCACCTACAGCCAGACCTCCGATTGCATAACCGTCAAGATCAAGCTCAGCGATTTCTTTCATATGTTCAACTCGCAGATCATCATATGTACAGCCTTGATTAATACCGAAAAGCAACTGATTTTTATTGATTGTTTCGGGTAATGAATTCAATCTGTCCATTTCAGTTTTACATCTCTTGAGCCATCTTGTTGTTCTTTCACATGATTTCTTTGCATAATCATATGTAGCAGGATTTTCAACACATTCGTCAAATGCCATTGCGATTGTTGACGCAAGATTTGATTGTATCTGCATACTCTCTTCAGGCCCCATAAATATGTGTCTGCCATCAACATGTGACTGAAAATATACACCTTCTTCTTTAATTTTTCTTAATGAAGAAAGCGAAAACACCTGAAAACCGCCACTGTCAGTAAGAATGGGACCATTCCATCCTGTAAACTTATGAAGCCCCCCCATTTCATTTACAATCTTATCTCCGGGACGCACATGTAGATGATATGTATTGCAAAGCATAACCTGACAATTAATATCTTCAAGATCAAAAGCAGATAAACCACCTTTAATTGCTGCACAAGTAGCAACATTCATGAATCCCGGAGTTTTTACAGTTCCATGTACAGTTTCAAACTCACCAAGACGTGCAGTGCCTGAATTTTTAATTAATTTATACATAAATATTACCTCTTTACAGAATGGCCATTGAATCACCGAAACTGAAAAATCTGTATTCATTTTCAATAGCAGTGTTATAAGCATTTAATACATTATCTTTTCCAGCAAAAGCAGAAACAAGCATAATCAGTGTACTTTCGGGCAAATGAAAATTTGTAATAAGACCATCGATGCACTTAAATTTATATCCGGGATAAATGAAAATATTTGTCGAATCATTTGCTACAGGTATTCGTCCGTTTTCATCACTTGCAGATTCAAGAGTTCTGCATGATGTTGTTCCGACAGCAATAATTCTACCGCCTTCAGACTTTGTTTTATTGATAATTTCAGCAGTTTGTTCAGAAATCCAATAATGTTCGGAGTGCATTTCATGATCTTCAATATTTTCTGCCTTTACAGGTCTGAATGTACCTATTCCGACATGAAGAGTTACATAAACTATATTAACTCCCATTTCTTCAATCTTCTTTATAAGTTCAGGTGTAAAATGAAGACCTGCAGTAGGTGCTGCTGCAGAACCGAGTTCTTTCGAATATACAGTCTGATATCTTTCTTTATCATCGAGCTCATGAGTGATGTAATGCGGCAACGGCATTTCACCGATTTTATCAAGAACTTCATAAATATTGGAAGCATCATAACTAAACTCAACTATTCTGTTACCGTTATCAAGCACTTCAATAATTTCAGCAAAGAGCAATCCGTCACCAAAAGTGAATTTATCTCCGGTTTTTGCTTTTCTGCCGGGGCCGGTTATACATTCCCATTTATCATTGCCGAGATTATTAAGAAGAAGAAATTCTACTTTTGCACCTGTTGCCTTAAAACCGTAAATACGTGCAGGCAAAACTCTTGTATTATTAAGAACAAGACAATCACCTTTTTTCAGATAATCAGTAATTTCAAAAAAATGACGATGTTCAATTTCTCCTGTTTTTCGGTCAAGGTGAAGCAGTTTTGATTTATCTCTGTTTTTGATAGGTTCTTGAGCTATCAATTCTTTAGGTAAATCGAAGTAAAAATCTGATTTTTTCATTAAATTTGCACCAATTTTCTAAAATTCTTTTATTTAAGTTGACACTTTAAAATAATAATGTTAATATATATAATAAATATTTGCATATTCTTATTTAAGAGTCATTATATTGCAAATTTAGAGTAATTACAATAGTAATTTCAAATTTCTTTTTTACGGAGGAAAAATTAATGAAAAAATATAAGGTTGGTATTATCGGTGCAACAGGTATGGTAGGTCAGAGATTTATCACTCTTCTTGACGGTCACCCCTGGTACGATATTGAAGTTCTTGCAGCAAGCCCCAGATCAGCAGGCAAAACTTACGAAGAAGCTCTCGGCGGCAGATGGGTTATGAAAACAGAGCTTCCCGAATACCTCAAATCAAAAGTAATTCTTGACGCAACAGCAGATATTGAAAAAATTGCAGATCTTGTTGATTTTGTTTTCTGCGCTGTTGACATGAAGAAGGATGAAATAAAGGCTCTTGAAGAAGCATATGCTAAAGCAGAATGCCCCGTTGTTTCAAACAACTCAGCGCACAGATTCACCGATGATGTTCCCATGATCATCCCCGAAATCAATAACAAACATCTTGATATCATAGAATCACAGAAAACGCGTCTCGGCACAAAGAGAGGTTTTATTGCAGTTAAGTCAAACTGTTCACTTCAAAGCTATGTTCCTGCTCTTTATCCCCTTGATGAAAAATTCGGTGTAAAAGACGTTCTCGTATGTACTTATCAGGCAATTTCAGGTGCCGGAAAAACATTCGACAGATGGCCTGAAATGGTTGATAACGTAATTCCTTATATCGGCGGCGAAGAAGAAAAAAGTGAAAAAGAACCTCTTAAAATATGGGGTAAAGTTGAAGATGGTAAAATTGTTCCTGCTTCAAAACCTTACTTTACAGCACAGTGCTTAAGAGTTCCCGTTTCAGACGGTCACATGGCAGCATGTTTTGTACGTTTTGAAAAGAAGCCCACAAAAGAAGAAATTCTTGAAGTATGGCAGAACTTCAAAGGCAGACCACAGGAACTTGAACTTCCCCATGCTCCCAAGCAGTTCCTCAACTATTATACAGAAGACAATATGCCTCAGACAAAGATAAACAGAGAACTTGAAGGCGGTATGGCTATTTCAACAGGCCGTTTAAGAGAAGATTCTCAGTATGATTACAAGTTTGTATGTATTTCTCACAACACTCTCAGAGGTGCAGCTGGCGGTGCAGTTCTTCTTGCAGAACTTCTTTGTGCAGAAGGTTATATCGAACCCAAGTGCTGATATTTTCATAAAAGGAGATAATCTACTATGAAAAAGAAAATAATTTTTGAAGGTTCCGCTATTGCGGTCATCACCCCTTTTACAGAAGACCTTAAAAAAATAGATTTTGATACATTTGAAAAAATTATCAATGATCAGATCGACAACGGTACAGATGCTATTGTTGTCTGCGGCACTACAGGTGAAGGTTCTACACTTTCACATGCAGAACATACAGAAGCTATCAAGTTCTGTGTTGACGTCGTCAATAAAAGAGTTCCTGTAATTGCAGGTACAGGTTCAAACGACACATTCTACGCTGTTGAACTTTCAAATGAAGCAGAAAAGTTTGGTGTTGACGGTCTTCTTATGGTAACACCTTACTACAATAAGACTTCACAGTCAGGTCTTATTGAACATTATAATTATATTGCAGACAGAGTTTCTGCACCTATTATTCTTTATAATGTTCCCGGAAGAACTGGAATGTCAATCAAGCCTGAAACATATGTTGAACTTGCAAAACATGAAAGAATCGTTGCTACAAAAGAAGCTTGCGGTGATATTTCATTAATCCAGAAGACTGCAGCTCTCTGTGGTGACAGCCTTACAATTTATTCAGGTAATGATGATCAGATACTTCCCATCATGGCACTTGGCGGCAAAGGTGTTATCTCAGTTCTTTCTCATGTTGCTCCCAGAGCTACTCATGATATAGCAAGAAAATACCTTGATGGTGATGTTATCGGTTCAAGAAATCTTCAGCTTGAATATCTTGACCTTTGTAATGCTCTTTTCTGCGATGTTAATCCTATCCCTGTAAAAGAAGCTATGAACATGTGCGGATGGAATGTCGGCAGATGCAGAATGCCCCTCGGACAGATGGATGAAGCATCTAAAGCTGTTCTCTACAAAGCACTTGCAAATCACGGTCTCGCAAAATAAAAAATCAAGTCGGGTTATTATACCCGACTTTGTTATATAAAAAGGAAGTTATTAAAATGACAAAAGTTATATTAAGCGGATGTTGCGGAAAGATGGGGGCAGCTGTCACAAAAGCTGCAAACGAAAGAGACGATATTAGAATTGTTGCCGGTGTGGATATTTTTGAAAGTGATTCACTTCCCTATCCTGTCTTTTCTGCAATAAATGAAGTACCTTGCGAAGCTGATGTTATAATTGATTTTTCAAATCCTTCTGCACTCAGTAGCATTCTCGACTTTGCCAAATCAAAAAAAATTCCTGCAGTTTTATGTGCAACAGGTTATACTGCTGAACAGAATAAAATGATTGAAGATACATCTGCTGAAATTGCAATGTTCAGATCAGGCAATATGTCTCTTGGTATTAATCTTATTTCAGAACTTGCAAAAGCCGCTGCTAAAATTCTCGGCGGATCTTTTGATATTGAAATTATCGAAGCCCATCATAATCTTAAACTTGATGCTCCCAGTGGTACAGCAATAATGCTTGAAAAGGCAGTAGAAGAAGGTCTCGATTATGAGCCTGAGCTTGTTTATGACAGACATGATCGTTCTCAGAAACGTGATAAACACGAAATTGGCATGCACTCAATCAGAGGCGGTACAATCGTTGGTGAACACGAAGTAATTTTTGCAGGCAATGATGAAATCATCAAAATAAGCCATACAGCTCTTTCTAAGAATGTTTTTGCTGTCGGTGCAGTCAATGCCGCAATATATATGAAAAATAAAAATACAGGCATGTATAACATGTCAGATGTAATTAACGGATAATAAACCTAAACTGTCTCTTTATGAGGCAGTTTTTTCACTATAATAGTGAAAAATTATCAATTAATGAGTAGTTGAATTTATCTGTAATTCAAATTATAATCATAATCAGAAAAACGTTTTTCAAGTTATATTCGGAGATGATTATATGAAACTCAGAACAAGTGAAAATATAAAAAAGTTCAGGAAAGAAAAAGATATCACACAGGAACAGTTTGCCGAAATGCTCGGTGTTTCTTGCCAGTCTGTATCACGTTGGGAATCAGGAATTTGTTATCCTGATATAGAACTTTTACCGACAATTGCAAAAATTCTCGGTATATCTGTTGATTTTCTTCTCGGTGTAAATGAAATTACAGAAAAATAAGATGTTGAAAAATATCTTGATAGATTTCAAACGGCAATCAGTCAGGGGAAAATATATGATTGTATTGATATAGCCCGTGAAGGGGTAAAAGAATATCCGAATAATTATATTCTTCTTGACAAACTGATGTATGCACTTTTTGTTTCGGGTGATGATGACGGTAATATTCCTGAATGGAAAGAGAATATGAAAAAATATGATGCGAAATTACTGCTCTCGGAGAAAGGATAATGAAATATTGTCCTGATCAGAATATACGTCTGGCAGCAACGGCAAGACTTGCTTTTAATCATTGTGAAAACAACAGAAAAGACATAGGAAGAAAAATATATGACACTTTACCACCTATGGAGTTATGCCGTGAATTGCAAATCTGGTGGGCATTAAAAAAAGAAGAAAAACTACCGTTTCTTCAGAAAGCAATCTCGGACAGTTTTGAATTACTTGAATCGTTTATATGGTTATTGGCTGACGCTGATGTTGTTGATGTTGAAACTGAGCTTATTGCAATAAAAAAAGTTTTTGAACTTCAGAATTTAATCCTTGACGGAAACAGACCTAAAAACAACTGGGGCGCTGCATGGCTTGATTTTGATATAGCAAAAAGATATGCTTTACTCGGCGATCTCGATAACATGTATAAACATCTGCGAATGTCAGTTCAGAATGCAAAAGATTTTGATACAAGACCTGATGTTCAGATATACAGTGCAGTACTTGTTGGCGAAATAACTGAGAAGAAAACAGATTTCGAAACATCAGATACTCGTTCGTTAAGTGAAATCCTCCGCAATAAATGGCTTTTGCATGATGAATTTGATTCAGTCCGTGATTCAGACAAATTCAAATTTATAATTGAATCATGAAATTAAAGAAAAAGGTGTCATTGCTGACACCTTTTAATATTTTATTGATATAATTTAGCAAGACCGCCTTCAGATGTTTCCCTGTAATGATGTTTAAGGTCTTTGCCTGTCTGATACATTGTTTCAACAACAAGGTCAAATGAAATTTTTCTTGTTGAAGAAAGAAAATTTGCAAGATTAAGTGCATTGATAGCTCTCATTGCTGCTACAGCGCCTCTTTCGATGCAAGGAATCTGAACAAGTCCGCAGATAGGGTCACATGTAAGACCGAGATGATGCTCCATCGCTACTTCAGCGGCATATTCAATCTGATCTATACCCATTTCAAAAAGCTCAGCAAGAGCGGCAGCTGTCATTGAACAAGCTGTTCCTATTTCGGCCTGACAACCGCACTCGGCACCGCTGACAGAAGCATTAGTCTTAACGATATTTCCGATAAGACCGCCTACAGCAAGCGCACGAAGAATATCTTCATCAGAAAATCGCTTTTTCTCCTGCATATACTTGAGAGCTGCAGGCATTACACTGCATGCGCCACATGTGGGAGCTGTAACAACGGTGCCTGCTGATGCGTTCTGTTCACCGACGGCAAAAGCATATGCACAAACTGTTCTGTTTTCTCTTGTTACTTCACTTTCGTCAATATGACGCTGATTGTAAAGGTATTGAGCTTTTCGTTCAACATCAAGACCTCCCTCTAGAATACCTGACGCTTCAAGACCTTTTTCAATACAATCTTTCATTGCGTACCATACTTCATAAAGATGATCTTTGATTGTCGGCTCATACATAAAGACATAATCACTGAGTCTTAAATTGTATTTTTTACAGAATGCAGCAATTTCGGTAAAATTGTTTTCCGGATATACATCTTCAAGTTTAACAGTTTCTTTGCCTTCAATCTGTATATCTCCGCCACCTATGCTCATAGCTCTCATTGTTGAAATAAGATTGCCGTTTTTATAGGCTTTGAAATCCATTGTGTTTTCGTGAGGAATTGCAGTTTCTGTAAGATTCCATTCTATTGATGCATCAATGCCTGTAAACGCAGAAAGTACAGCTTTATCAGTATGATGTCCCTTTCCTGTTTTTGCTAAAGAACCATATAAAGTAATAACAACTTTATCAGCATCAGAATTTTCTGCTGCAAAAATATTAGCTGCTTTTTCAGGTCCCATCGTGTGAGAACTTGATGGGCCTTTACCTATTTTAAAAACATCTGTAATGGATTTCAAAATAATCACCTTTAATTATAAATTGTTTCCGTTATAAACAACTCTGATATTCTCTGTGTTACCTGTCAGTTTATAATCGGAAAGTTTACCGTCCTTCCAAGTAATATCAACCTTGATATTACCTTTTGCTCTGAGACCCTTGATGGAACCGTTTGCCCATTTGTCAGGAAGAGCGGGAAGAAGATAAATTGTATTTTCTGTTGACTGCATAAGCATTTCTGCAATACCGCTGACAGCACCGAAATTACCGTCAATCTGGAAAGGAGGATGAGCATCAAACATATTAGGATATGTACCGCCGCCACCTTTATAGCTGATATGATATCTGTTATCAACAGGACGAAGCTGCATATCAATAAGCTGCATTGCATGGTTTCCGTCCCACATTCTTGCCCAGAAATTAATTTTCCATCCGAGACTCCAACCGGTACCCGCATCGCCTCTGTATTCAAGAGTTTTACGGCATGCTTCTATAAGGTCGGGAGTATCTTCATGATTGATAAGTCTTGCAGGATGAAGAGCATAAAGATGTGAAATGTGTCTGTGGTGAGGCTCTGTCCATTCTTCTTCGTTATACCATTCAAGAAGGTCACCCTTTGAACCAACTTTGAATGGCAGAAGCTTTGGAAGCTTTTCTGCTATATCTTTGATTGTATCGCATGTTTCACCAAGGATTTCTGATGATTTAAGGCAGTTGCCGAAAAGTTCCTTTATGATTGACATTGTCATTGTTGATGTCTGTGATACAGAACATTCATCTTTTCCGACATAGAAATCATTTTCGGGAGATGTTGAAGGTGCAAGGATAAGATAGCCATCTTTATCAGGAACGAGAAGATCAAGATAAAACTCTGCTGCCTTTTTTAATATGGGAAAAGCAGTGTTTTTAAGATAATCTTTATCAAGAGTATATTCATAATGCTCATAAAGATGTCTGCAAAGCCAACCTGATGACATCGGCCAAAATGACCACTGTGAATTGCCCTGAACAGGTGTTGTCATACGCCAAATATCGATGTTATGATGACCTGTAAAGCCTCTTGCATGATAAATTTCTTTTGCAGTTTTTTCACCTGTGACACTCATTTCCTTGACAAACTCAATAAGCGGAAGATGCATTTCAGGCATATCAACCATAAGAGTCGGGAAATAGTTCATTTCAGTGTTTATATTTACTGTGTAGTTTGAACTCCAGGGGGGACGGACTCTGTGATTCCATATGCCCTGAAGGTTCATTGCCTGAGTACCCTCTCTTGAACCTGCAATTGTAAGATATCTGCCGAAATTGAACAGAAGACCATAAAGCCCCATATCATTCTTTGTATTGTAGAACTGAGCAAGTCTCTTATCTGTAGAAATCTTTTCTTTATTGTTTGTGCCGAGATCAAGACACACTCTGTCATAGAATGACTTATAGTCTTCAATATGAGCTGCAATAACTGCATCATACTCTTTTTCAGCAACAGCATTAAGCATTTCAAGACATGCATTTTTGTATTCTTTACCTTCAAGATTAGGATGTTTATCAAAACCGTTAAAACTGCTTTCACAAGTAAAATATACATAAGCAGTTGTTGCACCGGAAACAGTAACTGAATTAAGACTGTATGCAACATTACCGTCTGCATTTACTTTTACAGCCCCTCTGAAACTCATACCTTTCTTTGATTCATCATCAGAATACTGGATATATTCTTCCTTAGGTATTACTTCATCATTGCTGGGTGAAACTGAAGGACAGATGCCATCAAGAATAAGAACATTATTTTCAGTAAAAACAGTATTTTTAAGAGGTGATTTCATTTTAAGAGTGAATTCAACCGCACCGTTTTTATCAGCCTCGATTTTCATTACAAAAGCTTTATCAGGATATGAAACAAAAGATGTTCTTGTGTAATTGACATCATTTTTTGTGTACGTAACAGTATGAACTGCTTTTGTCATATCAAGTTTTCTGCTGTAATTCTTTATAAAACCTTTATGGCATTCAATTTCAATGTCACCAAAAGGCATATATGCCTCTGAATTGAGACCCTCAAAGTCTTTTTCAAGAAGTTTCTGGGCCTCAACAAGCTTACCTGCAAGTGCAAGTTCTCTTGCTTTTACAAAGCTGTCGTATGAACACATATGATGATATGTTTTGGGATAACCTGTCCATAACTGATCATAGTTGAGTGAAACAACTTCTTTTTGTGCTTTACCGTATATCATTGCACCGATACTTCCGTTACCGATAGGAAGTGCTTCAGTCCATGCTTTTGCAGGTTTCTTATAATAAAGTAACTGAGAATCAATACCCATTGTATCTCTCCTAACATAATTTTATCAGCAATATAATAACCTAAATAAAAATATATTTCAATAATATTTTAATAATTTGCTTGCTTTTTTTTGTTTATTACTATAAAATATAATAGTATTATTGTGAAAGGAATTAGACACTATGTATGATGTTCTTGTTATAGGCGGCGGCGCTGCAGGATGTATGGCTGCCGGCACCGCCGCTGAAAACGGAAAAAGTGTTCTTCTTATTGATAAAAACGAAAAAATCGGCCGAAAACTTATGATAACAGGTAAAGGCAGATGTAATGTTACAAATGCATGCTCTCTTCTTAATGAAATTATTGAAAACATACCGGTCAACTCACGTTTTATGTATAGCGCACTTTCAAGATTTATGCCGTTTGACACCATGGATTTCTTCGAATCACAGGGCGTTCCTCTTAAAATTGAAAGAGGTAACAGAGTATTTCCCGAATCAGACAAAGCAGTAGACATCGTTGACGCTCTTCACAGATATATAAAGAAATCAGGCGTTAAAAGAGCTATTGGCAGAATATGCAAATTAAACATTGAAAACAACAGTATTATCTCTGCTGAAGATGAAGATGGCAAAACTTATGTTGCTGAAAAATATATTGTTGCCACCGGAGGAAAATCCTATCCGCTGACAGGTTCAACAGGTGACGGATATAATCTTGCAAAACAATGCGGACATTCAATTACAGAATTAAAACCTGCTCTTGTTCCTCTTGAAACTACAGATATATGGACAGGATCTCTTCAAGGTCTTGCACTTAAAAATATTTCTGTAAAAGTTATTGACAACGATACTTACAGAGAAGTATTCAATGACTTTGGAGAAATGTTATTTACACATTTAGGAGTCAGCGGGCCAGTCATTCTGAGCGCAAGTTCACACATGAAAAATATGAGGAGTGAAAAATATTCAATAGAAATTGATTTAAAACCCGGATTAACCGAAGAAAAACTTGATGCAAGAATACTCAGGGATTTCAGCGAAAATGCAAACAAATCCATTGCAAATGCACTTATAAAACTTCTTCCGAGTAAACTTGTGCCGATTATTGTAAGACTGAGTGAAATCCCTACTGATATGAAAGTTAATCAGATTACAAAAGAAATGAGAAAAGATCTTGTTTATCTTCTCAAACATTTTACAATCACGATCGGTGGTTTTCGTCCTATTGAAGAAGCAATTGTCACTTCCGGTGGAATAAACACCAAAGAAATTAATCCAAAAACTATGCAATCAACATTGTGTGAAAACCTCTATTTTGCAGGTGAAGTAATTGACGTTGATGCATACACAGGCGGTTTTAACCTGCAAATTGCCTTTTCAACCGGAGTTCTTGCCGGAAAATCAGTATAATGAGGTGTATAATTCATGATTAATATAGCAATCGACGGTCCTGCGGGCGCAGGCAAAAGCAGTGTAGCAAAAGCAGTTGCACAGAAATTAGGTTTTATTTACGTTGACACAGGCGCATTATATCGTTCTATTGGTGTAAATGCACTCAGAAATAACATAGAAACAGACAATGTTCAAGCTGTAACTGAAATGTTACCATCTGTCAAAGTTGAACTTAAATATATTAACGGTTCACAGCGTGTTATTCTTAATGGTGACGATGTTTCAGAGGCAATAAGAATGCCAGAAGCATCAATGGCAGCATCAAATGTTTCTGCAATTCCTGCAGTCAGGGAATTCCTTCTTGAACTTCAGAGAAATATGGCGGCAACAAACAATGTCATCATGGACGGAAGAGACATCGGCACGGTTATTCTCCCTGATGCACAATTCAAATTCTTCCTTACAGCGTCTGCTGAAGTACGAGCTGACAGGCGTTTTAAGGAGCTTACAGAAAAAGGATTGACTGTTAATTACAAAGCTCTTCTTGATGAAATTATTCAGCGTGACTATAATGATTCTCACAGAGCTACAGCCCCTCTTAAACAGGCCGATGATGCTGTTCTTATTGATTCCAGCAACATGACAATTGATGAAGTTATCAACTTCATAACTGACAGAATAAAGGTGTAAAAATGAATATTATTCTCTCGGAATATGCAGGTTTTTGTTTTGGAGTTAACAAAGCTGTTAATATTGTAGAACAACTTTTTGAAAACGGAAAAAAAGTTGCAACATTAGGCCCTTTGATTCACAATCCGTCTTATATTGATGATTTCAAAAGAAGAAACGGAATAATAATCAACTCCGTTGATGAAATTCCTGAAGATACACATCTTGTAATCCGTGCACACGGAATAACAAAAGGAACACTTGAAACAATAAAAAATTCAGGCGTTGATTATACAGATGCAACATGTCCGTTTGTTAAAAAAATACAAAACATCATAAACAAAGAATCTTCGGAAAATAATATAGTTTTAATCGCAGGTGACGAATCACATCCTGAAGTTATGGGATTCAGAAGCTATTGCAGAGGAAACTCTTTTGTCTTCCGAAATGCTGATGAAATAGATAAAATTCTGAAACAGAATGATATTTTAAAGGAATCTGAAATAATTTATGTATCACAGACGACATTCAGCACTGAAGAATACAAAAAATGTTCAGATTTAATAAAAAAACACTGTACAAATGTAAAAATATTTGATACAATATGCGATGCAACATCAAAAAGACAAAAAGATGCTTGCAATTTATCACATATGTGTGATATAATCATTATCATTGGTGGCAAGATGAGTTCAAACACACAGAAACTTAAGTCTGTGTGTGAAAAGAACACAAAAACTTATCTTGTTGAAACTGCAGAAGACATAAAAGACATTGATTTCAGCAGTTGTTTCACTATTGGCGTTACGGCAGGTGCTTCAACTCCTGCCTGCATTATAAAGGAGGTAATTAAAACAATGTCCGAAACAATCAACAACAACATTGAATCTGCAGAAGCTGTTGGACAGGCTGTCGCTGATTCAGAAATGTCTTTCGAGCAGGCTCTCGAAGAATCATTAAAAAGTCTTAATTCCGATCAGAAGGTAGTAGGCACAGTTCTCCGTGTTACTCCCACTGAAATTCAGGTTGATATAGGCAGAAAGCAGACAGGTATTATTCCTTACGATGAGTACAGTGCTGATCCTACAGCTAACCCCGCTAAGGAAATAAGCGTTGGTGATGAACTCAATCTTATCATCATGAAAACAAATGATGCCGATGGTTTCATAACACTGTCCAAGAAACGCTATGATGCACAGGCAAACTGGAGCACAATTGCTGCAGCTAAAGATAATGGCGAAATTCTTACAGGTACAGTTTCAGAAATCCTTCCCAAAGGTGTCATCGTATTTACAAACAGTGTAAGAGTATTTATTCCTGCATCACAGGCTACTCTTTCAAAGAATGAAAAACTCGACGATCTTCTCGGTCAGAGTGTTAAATTCAGAATTATCGATGTTGATAACAGAAGAAGAAGAGTTGTAGGTTCAATCAGTTCAGTTCTTCGCGAAGCTCGTAAGGCTTCAAGAGATGCTTTCTGGTCACAGATTGAAGTTGGTCAGAAATATGAAGGTACTGTTGTATCTCTCACAGAATTCGGTGCTTTCGTTGAACTTGCAGCAGGCGTTCAGGGTCTTTGCCACAAATCAGAACTTTCATGGACACGCATCAAGCATCCTTCAGAAGTTGTTGCTATCGGTGACAAGCTTGAAGTTTCAATCAAGAGCATTGATGAAGAAAACAAGAAGATTTCTCTTGGTTTCAAGAAAATTGAAGATAGTCCCTGGGAAATTCTCAGACGCGACTACCCCGTTGGTTCAGCAATTGATGTGCAGATCGTAAGCCTTACAACATTCGGTGCATTTGCACAGATCATTCCTCACATTCAGGGTCTTATCCATATTTCACAGATTGCAAACCACAGAATTGAAAAGCCCCAGGATGAACTCAACATCGGCGATACAGTAAAGGTTATGATTACAAACATTGACTTTGAAAAGAAGCATGTAAGCCTTTCTATCAGAGCACTTCTTGCTCCCGAAGAGACTGAAGAAGCTGCAGAAGAAGTTAAAGAAGATGAAGTTCCTGAAGGAACAGCAATTCCCATCGAAGAACTTCTTGCTAAAGCTGAAGCAGAAGCAGCTGTTGAAGAATAATTAAATATTTAAGGACAACACAAAAAAGTGTTGTCCTTTTTTTATTCATTAAAATATTTATTAAATAACGGTAAAATATATTTCTTTGCAGCATCAAAGCATATACGGCTTTTCTTAAACAACATAACTATAGCCCATGCATGCATACCGATAGCACCATCTGCTTTATACAAACAATATTGCACATTATTTTCACGCAATTCTTCAGAAAAATCAAATGATTCATATCTCAACAAATCCTTGTCTGCCCATATTATAAAAGCAGGCGGGTATGAAGAATTAACCTGTGGTGAATAAATAGCTCCTTTGTTTGAATTAAGAAGTTGTAAAGCCTGATCATACGGTAATCCGGTATACGAAGTAATCATTGTTTTCAAATCAGGAAAACCGGACTGTGGCTTTGAAAAATCTGAAAGACGTCTCAGATCATAACAACCGGATATAGACAAAAGAGCATTTACTTTTATATCTTCTGCATGTCTGAACTCAATGCAAAGATCATCAAGAATCTTTCTGTTTCCCAATACTGATGAGACATAAGATATAAAATATCCGCCGGCGCTCTCACCCGCCAACAATATATTTCTGATATCAAAATTATATTTTTCAGCATTGTCACAAAGAAAATCTATTGCCGCTATTACTTCCTTTATTTGTTCAGGAAAAAGCTTTTGTGGTGCATATGAATAACTAATCGAAGCGGTATTAAATCCTTCTTTTGCCCATTGAGCGATATAGGTATTTCGCATTTCTGTTATTCCAGAAACCCAACTTCCGCCATGGATATAAATCAATAATGGTCTTTTTTTATTATCTTTATGTGAATATATATTTATATATTGCAGTTTCTCTGTACCGTAATGTACATGTTTGTGATATTGTATACCTTCAGGTGTCTTTCTGTATGTCAGCCCATAAACTAATGCCTCTGTAAAATTATACCAAGCCTGAGAAACAATTCCTCTTGCATACACTTTATTCATAAACTCACCTTCATACTGTTTATATGATAAGTATATAATTTCAGTTTATTCAAGTCAACATATAATATTTAAATAAACAAAAAAATAACAGCCGACAAAATGTCGACTGTTTATTCTGGTTGCGGAGATGGGATTTGAACCACATGACCTCCGGGTTATGAGCCCGACGAGCTACCGAGCTGCTCTACTCCGCGATATTATCGCTTAATTGCTTGTTTATTATATATCATACGAAAGCATTTGTCAAGCATTTTTTTTATTAATTTTATTTTTTTTATAAAAATTAAAAAGACAATTAAGGTTTTTCTAAAATATTGTTATTCAATTATTGTTAATATCCAAGACAATACATTTTTGTACACTTCATCTCTGTCTTTTTCATTAAGTATTTCATGTCTGTCACCCATAAAAAGCTTACAAGCAACATCTAAGTGGTTCGAATCCACCAAATTCTGATAAACCTCTTTCACACCTTTTCCGTAATTTCCCACAGGATCGTCTGATCCTGCTATTAAATATATAGGCAGATCACAACGTACAGATGTATACCAATCAGGTCTGTTAATCACAATAATAAGATTCATAAGATCAAGATAGCCTTTAGTTGTAAAAAGAAAACCGCAGTATGGATCAGCAATATATTTATCTACAATATCATTTTGTGTTGTAAGCCAATCAAAAGCAGTTCTCTTCGGATTAAACTTACTGTTATATGTACCGAATGCAAGAGTATTAATAAATTGAGATCTGAAATAATCACCTTTGATTGCAACAATACTTTTTACAAGATTAACGCCTATTGAGGCGGCAGGATTCTTACCGCATGTACCGCAGAAAATCACTCCTGAAATACTATTACCGTATTTTTCAACATAAAGTCTGGCAAGCATTGACCCCATACTATGCCCAAAAAGAATTACCGGCAATTCAGGATAATCCTTATGAATCATATCATTGATAATCTTCATGTCATCAACAAGATACAGATAGCCGTCTTTTTTTCCGAAATATCCGAGTTCATTCTGATTCTTAACAGATTCACCATGTCCAAGATGATCATTGATATATACAATAAAGCCCTGTTTATTCAGAAATGCAATAAAATCATCATAACGGGAATGGTGCTCTGCCATACCGTGAGCTATCTGAATTACACCTTTTACATTTACGTTCTCATCGGGAATATACATAAATAATGAAATATCACAAAGTTTTGATGATGAAAAAAAAGATTTTTTAATTACCTGATCAATCATAATAAACCCCTACAGAAATAACTTTGTTTCAATTATAGCATAATTATCAGATTATTAAAGCTAAAATATAAATTTTGTAAGTTAGCACAAATATCAAACGTAGAATAATACACATTGCACAAATAAAAAACCGGACAATTAATGTCCGGTTAAAAAGTTTATTTATGAGGAACAACGTTATAGCCGTTTCTTTTGAGGAAATCGTCGATTCTGTCGCCGGGGCTGAGAAGTTTACTCAGTGACTTATCATTATTGAGTGTATCAATAAGAAGTGCAACATACTTTGACATATCAACAGAGTAATACCATTCACGGCTCTTAAGTTCTTCAGTCTGATAAACAAGGTTTGTAGTGAAAACGCCATGAATAAGACCATCATTATAAGCCTTATCAAACAATTCAAGACCATTGCAGAATAGACCGAATGCTGAACAGATGAAGATTCTCTTTGCGTTAAGTTCCTTAAGCTTTGTTGCAACTTCAAGCATTGAATCACCTGAAGAAATCATGTCATCAACAACAATAACATCCTTACCTTCAACATTATCACCAAGGAATTCATGAGCAAGAATGGGATTTCTGCCGTTTACGATTACAGAATAATCTCTGCGCTTATAGAACATACCGAGTTCAACACCAAGAACAGATGAATAATAAATACATCTCTGAATGCCGCCCTCATCAGGTGAAATAATCATGAGATTTTCTTTATCGATCTTAAAATCCTTGATATTGCGAACAAGAGCCTTGATCATCTGATATGTTGTAGTAACATTTTCAAAACCTTTAAGAGGAATAGCGTTCTGAACTCTTGCATCATGAGCATCAAATGTAATGATATTATCAACACCCATAAGAACGCAAAGTTCCTGAAGAGCAAGAGCACAGTCAAGTGATTCACGACTGCTTCTCTTATGCTGTCTGCCTTCATAAAGCATGGGCATAATAACATTTATACGCTCTGCCTTACCTGCACATGCAGCAATTGCACGCTTAAGGTTTGCAAAATGTTCATCAGGCATTGTGGGTATCTCAACACCATAACATGTATGAGTTACTCCGTAGTTAAAAACATCAACTATAATATAAATATCGTATCCTCTTACTGATTCATGCATAACAGCCTTACCTTCACCAGTACCGAATCTGTGAAAGCTTGTGTTAAGAATGTATGAATCTTTCTGATATCCGTAAAAAGCAATAGAATGCTTATGTTCACTGATCTGTTCTTTTCTCCAGGATACGATGTACTTATCTACTTTTTCTGCAAGTTCATCACAACCGGGAAGTGCGATAATACCAAGTGGTCCTACAGGAATCTGGGTAAGTTCTTGTGTTAAATCTGCCATTATTATAACCTCCAATAAAATCTATCATATATATTTTAACTTATTTTTAATAATTTGCAATAGCAAAATCGAATATTGTTGATTTATAGACAAAATGATCAAAAATACACCTTCAAACATATGCATTTTTGATAATATGCCTATCAAAATTCAAACATAACAATATTCTTCAAATTAATATTGACATTTAATACTAATTAGTATATAATTACACACTGTAATGCTGGTGTGGCGAAATCGGCAGACGCAAGGGACTTAAAATCCCTCGGTAGAAATACCGTACCGGTTCAAGTCCGGTCACCAGCACCAAAAAGAGTATTCACAAGGAATTTGACCTGTGAATACTCTTTTTTTTATTTGTTTACTGAAATTTCTCAATATTCTTTTAGATAATAACACGAGAAATCCTTGAATCGTATGATAAAATAATGTATAATTGAAATATAAATATGAAGGGAGAAAACTATGAAAAATAAATACTATCTGATTGCAAATGCACATCTTGATCCCGTATGGCAATGGCGTGTTCCCGAAGGATTGTCTCTTGTAAAATCAACATTCAGATCTGCTCTTGACAGAATGAACGAATTTCCTGAATACACTTTCACAAGTGCCTGTGCTGGATATTATAAATGGATAAAACTCAATGAACCTGAAATGTTTGAAGAAATCAAACAGCGAGTTAATGAAGGCCGTTGGGCAGTTGTTGGCGGTATGTGGGTGCAACCTGATTGCAATATTCCGTCAGGTGAAGCATTCTGCAGACATATGCTT
>JAZOUN010000027.1:0-4706 GCA_045658165.1 Acutalibacteraceae bacterium | reverse complement strand
GGTAAGAGTTCAGCCCCTCCGTGTTATCCTTAACGGTCTCGGCAAGGACGCTGCAATGATCATCTCAAGAATCAACGGCTTCACATACGTTCAGACAGAGTTCGATCCCTACTCAGAAACAGTTAAGATCGTTAACGAAACAGCTTACTCAACAGGCGACAGAGCTAAGGTTCGTTGCTACGGTTCAGACAATGTTCCCGAAGGCGTTGCTATCATGAAACTTGAAAACGTTGGTGTTTCAATCACAGGTAACTCAACAAACCCCACTCGTTTCCAGCATCCCGTTGCAGGCACATACAAGAAATGGTGTGTTGAAAACGGCGTAAGCTACTTCTCAGTTGCTTCAGGTGGCGGTACAGGCCGTACACTTCATCCCGATAACATGGCAGCTGGCCCCGCTTCATACGGTATGACAGATACAATGGGTCGTATGCACTCAGACGCTCAGTTCGCAGGTTCTTCATCAGTTCCCGCTCACGTAGAAATGATGGGTCTTATCGGTGCAGGTAACAACCCCATGGTTGGTATGACTGTTGCATGTGCAGTTGCTATCGAAGAAGCTTGTAAGTAATTCCTTGATATATAAGGATTTCTGAGACTTTTTAAGACTGATTCAGCTCTTGAAATCTCTCACAATGATAAATTGAATCATTAAAAAAACAGGACACATCATTTTTGAGTTTTCTCGGATGATGTGTCCATATTTTTTTATTCAATTGTGAGGACATCGCCGAAAATGTTACAATGAACACCATAGTTTTCCGTAGAGCCGTTTACAAGAATTCTTTTGATTCCGCTCAGGAATCCGTTTGCATCGCAGGAATAATACAGCTTGTATCACGGACAATCCTCATACATCAGCTTGCATTCACAGCGGCAGTTTACGACGAAACTGTCGCCGTAGTTAGTTCTTAGTTGTCAAATAAAGCATCATTCTCTGATTGTGTCTCAAATATAATCTTTTTTGCAAAAAGGTCATTAGGATATTGCTCTAATATTTTTTTTGCACATTCTATACAAAGTTGTTTTTTGTTTAATTTTTTTGAACAAAACATTAAGTTTTTAAGTAGACCAACATCGTTGCTTGATATTGCATTGTGCTTTTGCAACACTTTATATGAACTATCATATTCTTTAAGCTTATTTAAAATAAATGTATAATTATAAAGTGTATTATTACAATCAAAAATTTCAAATGCTGTTTTTGCTTCAAGCAATGATTTTTGCTCATCACCTATATTATCATAACATATACAAAGTCCTAAATGAGGTTCAAATTCATTTGGCTTTAAAGATATAGATTTTGTATAATCAAAGATTGCACTATTGTAATCTTTGATTTTTTCAAAATAAACACCCCTATAGTAATAGGCATCTGCATCATTTGGATTAATACATATTGCATTATTAAAACACTTTAAAGCATTATCATATTCATTTAACTTCATATACACTTGCCCTAAGTTATATATTGGTCTACTCCATTTGGGGTTTGAAATACTAATTGTTTTAAATATTTCTTTTGCTTTTGTATATTGCCCAAGTTTTAATAAACAACATCCAATATAATTTTGCACATCGTAATTACTGATTGTATTTTCTAATTCCAAAAACAATTGTAATGCTTGTTCAAAATTTTCATTTTCATACATTAATTCTGCTTTATTGTATAAAAAGGAATAATTCATGATGCAAACACCTTCTTTACAACAGGTACCAAAAATGGTAACAATACATTATCAATAAATCCAATTACAGTAGAATCATTCATAACAAGCCAACCAACAGCAACAATAATTACAGTAGCAGTTGCACATTTCGCCAAAAATGTTACAGTGAACACCATAGTTTCCCGTAAAGCCGTTTGCAAGAATTCTTTTGATTCCGCTTAAAAAGCCGTTAGCATCGTAGGAATAATACAGCTTGTATGAGGGACAATCCTCATACATCAGCTTGCCTTCGACATAATAACAAGATTACCCTTACTGTTATAAGTATAACTCGGAACATCTTCTTTTTCAAGCATAAAATTGTCAAAATTCACTTTATCTATTAAAATTGCGCTTACAACCCCATCAAATCACATTATAATGTGTTCAAGAAAACTCAAAACGATGTGTTCAGTTCAGATTTTTTCATAATATCAATATGTGAGAAAGCCTTATTTTACAAGCTTTTCTTCCCTGCTTCGATTACATTGTTTCATCAATAACGAGATCATACATGGAAATGATGGGTCTTATCGGCGCAGGTAACAACCCCATGGTTGGTATGACTGTTGCTTGTGCAGTTGCTATTGAAGAAGCTTGTAAGTAATTAACTTAATAAGTTTTACAACAATTTTCCCCGCCTCTTACGAGACAGGGATTTTTTTATTATCTTATAAATCCGAAAAACTATCTTCGGCTGATATTTTCCATAAACTTAACCGCTTTTTTCAACAATAATATTACAATAATTTATTAAAACACAATCTGCACAAGCAGCATATAGCACACCGTACCGCATACAATGCTCAGAAGTGTATTTTTTCTCCATACATAAAGCACCGCAACAACAGCGCAGGCTATCAGCTGAGGCAGAAAGTCACCTGCATCTGCAAAGCTTATATCCTTAAGGCAGTAGACAACAAGCATACCCATAATGGCATAGGGCAACATTCTGCCGAGCTTTTCGATTATTTTCGGTGTTTTTCTGTTACCTCTGAATATAAGGAAGGGTAAGAATCTCAGAAGTATCGTCACAAGCGCAATCACTGCAACAAGGAGCCAGGTGTACATATCAGTCATCGGTCTTCTCCTCCTTGCAGATACACAGTAAAAAAGTAATAATAACCATTGAAGGTATAAGGAAGCTCTCACTTCCGAAAATGAGAAGACACAAAGCTGAAGCACCCACACCTATGAGCGCCGGAGCATGCTTTTTGCTTGTGCGCCACTGTTCTATAAATACAGTGAGGAAAAGTGCAGTAAGAGCAAAATCTATACCCTCGCTGTTGAAGCTTACAAGTGTGCCGATAACTGCACCGAGCACCGAGCCTGTAATCCAGTAAATATGGTTAAGCAGAGACACAAAAAGGAAATATCTCTTTTTCTCTTTTTCATCCATATTCAGGTTATCATTACAGACGAGAGAATATGTTTCGTCGGTCAGAGCAAAAATCAGGTAGGGCTTTATTTTACCGGTGACCTTATATTTATCAAGCATGGAAATACCGTAAAACAGATGCCTTGCATTCACCATAAGCGTTGTAAGTGCGGCAGTGATAAGCGATGCTCCGCTCGTGAGCAGACCGATTGCAACATACTGCATTGACCCTGCATAAATTGCAAGGCTCATAACAAAAGCCATAAGTATTCCGTAGCCGTTGGCTTTAAGAATGATGCCGAAGCCGAAGCCGAGCACAATATATCCCGTCATAACAGGAACGGTATCAACAAATGCTTTTCTGATTATAAGTTTCATTTTCTTCTCTCTGCAATTCAAAAAATAGATTATGTTATGATTATATCATAACGGCATATCATAATGCAATCAGTAAAAAAACTGCCCCCGTAATGGGAGCAGTTATAAAGTTTACTGTGTTGTGATGCCCACCTTGAATATTGCCTTATTCAGAGAAACATCAAGATCTGAGCCGAACATATTGCTGTAATTGTTAACGATTATTTCCTGAGGAGGAACAACGGGATAATCCACTTTACTGAAATCGAAAAGGTGGTTTGCATTAACAACATTGAAAAGGTAGTAAATGCCTATTCCGTTGACATACAAGCCGTCAATTTCAATTCTCTGAGGAAGATAGCATGTGTAACCGAAATCATGGTCTTCGGTATTTTCAGCATTTATAATGTTCATTGAAACATCTGTGGGATAGAATTTACAGTTACGTATAATGAGATCACCGTTCCATGTTGAACCGTAATCTGCACGCAGATCAACAAAGCTTGCTGAAAGAACTGTTGTATTTTCGATAAGAGCTGTACCGCTGCCGATAAGCTTTATACCGTGATGACCGAGAACAGAGTTTACAACTGTTGCATTCAGAACGCCCTGATGAGCATCAAAACGGGAAAGCGCACAGCCGTCATAAACGAGGTTCTTACAGTAGTTTGTACCTGCAATACCCCAGTAAGATGTATCTGTAATATCATTTGTCTGATTACAGTTAATGAATTTTGCATTTACAGATGTTGCGGCACCGAGGTCGTAAGTACCCATCTGAACACTTGACCCTGCAGAACCGATTGTTGCATATTTCTTGTGACCTGTGAAAGTACTGTCTTTGACTGTTACATCTGCACATGTTGAAAGGCTGACAAATGCTGAATAGGGTGCACCTGTTGCACCTTCTTTTATAACATCATGATAAATTCCATCAATAACAGTGTTAGAACGTCTTACCTGAATACCTCTTGTGTAATATGTGTATTCTGAGGGAGCATTATTTGCAATTGTTGTAAAGAAACCGCCGCTTACAGTGAGTGTTTCTGCATCAACGGGGTATGCAACCGCATTTGTGATTGCATCAAAATCCCAGATAAGAGGAGTTTCTTCTGAAATATTTCCGTTTTCGTCAACAAGGATAACGTCTGTCTGGTTACTGCCGTCGTTCTGATTGAGACCTTTACGGATGTATCTTTTTACATTTGAATCTGTCAGCACAACAAGACTCTTACTGTCAAGTGCTGTGCCGATGTTTGTTG
>JAZOUN010000026.1:0-3362 GCA_045658165.1 Acutalibacteraceae bacterium | reverse complement strand
GAAGAACTTCACCTTTAACTTTCTTTTCTTTAGTATCTTTTTTACTCATGAACTTATCACCCCTTTAACCTTTATAACTGCCGGCAGTTGATCTGCCTTCTTCCTCAGCCCTCTTCTCGGTGACTTCTGCACGGCGTTTGAGGACTTCCATAACAAGATTCTGCTTCTTGTTATCGTAATCCCAGAACAGATACGGAATAGTCATAAGGAAGAATCCGATTGCGTCAACAATAATGGGAATAACAACGATATTTCTTCTTGAACCGTCGAAGAAAAGGATTTCCCAGTTACTGTTGAAACCGTACTTGAGAAGGAAGATGGGAATGATAAGACCGATAAATGATGTGATGGGGCCTGTGAACCAGCCGAAAATACCGCCGAAGCTTTCAAGACGTTCACCTGAAAGGTACATCTGATAGTCGTTGATTCTGACACCCATATCGTGACCTGCAGTTGTGGGAACTGTCTTTGTCATTTCCATAAAGAAGAGAACTATAATACAGATTGTGCCGCAGAGTGCAAGGTTATCACCGAGTGTCCACATTGCAACAGCTATGATAGCATTACCTATTGCACGGCTGAGCTGATAGAAAATCATAATCTGTTTATATGAGAATCTCTTGAGGAAATAGGGTGAAAGAAGATCGGGCGGAGTACCTGCGAATGAAATAAGTGCAACAATAAGTGAATACGGCAGACCGCTGAGACGGAATGTGTAGAAATAAAGAATTGTTGCAAAGGGCAGCATACCGTTACCGAGAGCATCAATAAGATCAACAATTGTCTTTATGAGCAGGTATTTGTTTTTAAGAACACCGAGCATACCGTCCCAGAACTTGATCTGAACTTTCTTTTCAATAGGCGGCTGAGGAATACGCTCTTTGATTCTGCCTGAAAGATACATTGTAAATGCAGCAGAAATTGTGAATGTAATGGGGATAACAAATCTGTAGAAGTTGATATCTGCCCATTCATGACGGAGCATACCGACAATTGCAGGAAGAATGATTGCAAGAATTGAGTTGAAAATATGAGAAATCTTAACGGGATAGCTTCTGATAAGAATTCTTTCCTGAAGATTGGGGCTGATACGCTTTGTACATTCTTCAAGAACATTACCGAAACCGAATACGTTATATGTAGCAAAGAGAAGGTTTGCAACCCATACTCGTGTTGCAACATCGGGAATATTGTAAACGGGAAGCCAACCGATAAGGAAGACCATTACACACTTAGGGATAACGTCACAATAAAGAGAATACTTATATCTGCCGTACTTGGGAAGAAGTTTCTTACGCCAGAAGATGTTTCTTGCACCAACCCATCCTGAATAGAGGAAATGAGTACCGAATGTCTTGAAACATGCCGTAGCATTCATACCTTCAAAGCTGTTGAGCATTGTGATGAAAGAACCTGACTGATCGAACAATCTTGAATAGTCAAAAATCAGCGACGATATGCCGAACAGCATCATCAGACCGTAAACCAGATAAATCAATCGTTCTTTTTTCTTGGGAAGGAAACCGAGGTTATCACAGACATACCACCAGATAAGTGCAGTGATGTAGCCCAGAGGCATATTAAGAAGACCTATAACTGAAAATGTGAGATAGGGCAACTTGTAGTGATACATGATGAGGAAGCAGCTTGACCAGAAGCCGATATACTCAAGAATCTTTGAACCTGTGTAGTTCGCACCGACACCGATAACAACGTCCTTATATTCTTTATAAGGAACATATTTACCTTCAGCCGGAGTATTCCAATGAGTTTTTACTTCCGTTGCAAAATTTTTGACGGTAGTAACGGCTTTATCGAATTTCTCACTCATTGTAATCATCTCCTTTTTATAAATTTGAAATAATTATATCATAGAGAAATATCATTTTCAATATATTAATAATGTTTATTATATTATTTTTATAAAATATCACAAAAAAAATCTGCCCGAAGGCAGACTTGAATTATAACAAATCAGAATTTGTCGAGCCAATTAACAATGTATAATGTACAATTTACAATTGTGCAGTTATAACGATACAGGCGGTTATTGAAAATCATTGTACATTGTAAATTGTAAATTGTTCATTGAAAAATCCCGACAAATTATTGTTTACAGACAAAGATGAACAGCAAAACCACCGAATTCTTCTGCAAGGTAAATAAAATTCATATTACCTTTATCATCATACTTAGCTGATTCGTAATCGAGAGCAATTCCCTTTCTTTCAAGGTATGCAACTGCTTTATCCATATAGTTTGTCTTGACAGCAATATGTCCCATAGTGCCTCTGCCGTCAAATTTCATAACTTCAATTGCATCTGTACAGAAATAGCTTACGGGAATCTCTTTCTGTGAGAAATTGAAGCAGAGTGTGAACATATCTGCAACAGCTTTAGCCTTTGCTTCATCTTCACAGTTGATTGCAAGATGAGCAAGTTTAAAACCGAGCATATTTGCAACAGCTTCTTTTGTAAGAGCTTCAATTTCGTCAAACTTACCTTCATTGATAAGTGTATCCTTAACCATCCAGCTGCCACCGCATGCAAGAATTTTATCACAATCAAGATAACTGTTGATATTGTTTGCATTGATACCGCCTGTAGGCATGAACTTTACACCGACATAAGGAGCTGCAAGAGCTTTTATCATGCTGATACCGCCGAGGTTTTCTGCGGGGAAGAATTTTACAACATCAAGACCGAGTTCAATTGCAGCTTCAATATCTGATGTGGAAGGACAACCGGGTGTAACGGGAATATCCTTTTCTATACAGTACTTTACGATTTTCGGATTAAAACCGGGTGTAACGATAAATTTTGCACCTGCGTTTACAGCCTTATCAACCTGCTGGGTTGTAAGAACTGTCCCTGCACCGATAAGCATATCGGGATATGCCTTTGCCATAAGAGAAATTGCCTCTTCTGCAGCTGCTGTTCTGAATGTAACTTCAGCACAAGGAAGTCCACCATTAATAAGAGCTTTTGCAAGAGGTACTGCATCCTTTGCATTATCAATTTTTACAACAGGTACAATACCTATTCTGCTTATTTCATTAAGAATTGCGTTCATTGTGATTTCTCCTTACTTTGCAGCCTTTTCGATTGCTTCCCAAAGACCGTTAAGATATGTTGCACCGAGAGCTCTGTCAAACAGACCGTAACCGGGTCGGCCTGTTTCGCCCCAGATCATTCTGCCGTGGTCAGGTCTTACATAACCTTTAAATCCGTTGTCATGAAGTGCTTTCATAACTGCATACATATCTATACTGCCACATGATGAAAGATGTGCTCTTTCTTCAAAACCGTTTTCAAGAACTGCGACATTACGCATATGAACAAAGTGGATTCTGCCCATTTTT
>JAZOUN010000025.1:0-65048 GCA_045658165.1 Acutalibacteraceae bacterium | reverse complement strand
TGTGAGAATGTACCCATCTTTGCAGGAGCTTCGGAAGCGTTGAAACGGAGAACTTCTTCAATCATAAGTGCGTTTGCAACACCATGGGGAAGATGATGGAATGCACCGAGCTTGTGAGCCATTGAGTGACAGATACCGAGGAATGCGTTTGCGAAAGCCATACCTGCCATTGTAGCTGCGTTAGCCATCTTTTCTCTTGCTTCTACGTCTGTCTGACCGTTTTCGTATGCTCTGGGAAGGTACTTGAAGATGTTCTTGAGTGCCTGGAGAGCAAGACCGTCTGTATAATCTGTAGCAAGCATTGCTGCGTAAGCTTCAACTGCATGTGTTACAGCGTCGATACCTGATGCTGCTGTAAGACCCTTAGGAGCTGACATATGGAAATCTGTATCGATGATTGCCATATTGGGAAGAAGTTCGTAGTCAGCAAGAGGATACTTAACGCCTGTTGTTTCGTCTGTGATAACTGCAAAGGGTGTAACTTCTGAACCTGTACCTGCTGATGTGGGAACAGCGATGAAGTATGCCTTTTCACCCATCTTGGGGAATGTGTAAACTCTCTTACGGATATCGATGAATCTCATTGCCATATCCATAAAGTCTGCATCGGGATGTTCATACATAACCCACATGATCTTTGCTGCGTCCATTGCTGAACCGCCGCCGAGTGCGATGATTGTGTCGGGCTTGAATGCTCTCATCTGAGCTGCGCCTTCTTTTGCATTGCCGAGTGTGGGGTCGGGCTGAACATTGAAGAATGTTGTATGTGCAATACCCATTTCGTCAAGCTTGTCTGTAATGGGCTTTGTGTAGCCGTTTTCGTAAAGGAATGTATGTGTTACGATAAATGCTTTCTTTGAACCGCGAACTCAACGAAGCTCATCAAGAGCAACAGGTAAGCATGCTTTCTTGATATATACCTTTTCAGGTGCACGGAACCAGAGCATATTTTCCCTTCTTTCTGCTACTGTCTTGATATTGATAAGGTGTTTAACACCAACGTTTTCTGAAACTGAGTTGCCGCCCCATGAACCACAACCGAGTGTAAGAGAGGGAGCAAGCTTGAAGTTGTAAAGGTCACCGATACCGCCGTGTGATGAAGGTGTGTTTACAAGAATACGGCAAGTCTTCATTCTTGCTGCGAATTCGTTAATCTTTTCTGTTTCTGTAACTTCATTGAGGTAAACAGAAGATGTATGACCGTAACCGCCGTCAGCAACAAGGTGTTCTGCCTTACAGAGAGCATCTTCAAAGTCTTTTGCCTTGTACATAGCAAGAACGGGTGAAAGCTTTTCGTGAGCGAATTCTTCGCTGATGTCTACACTTTCAACTTCACCGATGAGGATCTTTGTTCCTTCGGGAACTGTTACGCCTGCAAGTTCAGCAATCTTAGCAGCGGGCTGACCAACGATCTTTGCGTTGAGAGCACCGTTGATGATGATTGTCTTTCTTACCTTTTCTGTTTCTGCAGGATTAAGGAAGTAACAGCCTCTTGCTGCAAATTCAGCCTTAACTGCATCGTAGATATTTTCAAGAATGATAACTGACTGTTCTGAAGCACAGATCATACCGTTATCGAATGTCTTTGAGTGAATGATTGAGTTAACAGCAAGAAGGATATCTGCACTGTCGTCGATGATAGCGGGTGTGTTACCTGCACCAACACCGAGAGCGGGCTTGCCGCTTGAGTAAGCAGCCTTAACCATTCCGGGACCACCTGTTGCAAGGATGATGTCTGCTTCCTTCATAACTGTGTTTGTCATTTCAAGTGAGGGAACGTCGATCCAGTCGATGATTCCTTCGGGAGCACCTGCTGCAACTGCTGCTTCAAGAACGAGCTTTGCTGCTGCAATAGTTGAGTTCTTTGCTCTGGGGTGCGGAGAGATGATGATTGCATTTCTTGTCTTAAGAGAAATGAGACACTTGAAGATAGCTGTTGATGTGGGGTTTGTTGTGGGGATAACAGCTGCTACAACACCGATGGGGTCTGCAACCTTCTTGATGCCGAAAGCCTTATCTTCTTCGATAACACCGCATGTCTTTGTATCTTTGTATGCGTTATAAATATATTCAGCTGCATAGTTGTTCTTGATAACTTTATCTTCAACAACACCCATGCCTGTTTCTTCAACAGCCATTTTTGCAAGAGAAATTCTTGCTTTGTTAGCTGCAGAAGCTGCTGCAAGGAAAATCTTATCTACCTGTTCCTGTGTGTAGGTTGCGAAAACCTTCTGAGCCTCTCTTGTGCGGGTAATAGCTTCCTGAAGCTTTTCAACACTGTCTACAATTGCGTAATTCTTTGTTTCCATTTGTATCCTCCTGAAAATTATTGTTTATTGATTATTTGTTTATCTGATTATTCAGATGCGCTAATGAAAGCGCAAGGTTTTCATTTTTAAGAATTACCCCTGAGGGCACATTCAGATTGCAGGGAGCAAAATTCAGAATTCCGATTATACCGCACTGTGTCATTTTGTCACACACTGCCTGAGCAGAACCGGTTCCGACCGTTATTATGCCGAGCTTTATATTGTTTTCTTTACAGAACTGTTCAAACTCATCTATCGGCTGTATCCTGATTTTTGAATTTATATCAATAACCTTGTCATTACTGTCAAACGCAGCCGCGATTCTGATACCGAACTTTTCAAATTCATCATAATCGAGAAGAGTTTTGCCGAGTTTGCCGGCACCTACCAGCACTGCAGAAGTAAGGTTGTCCGCACCAAGGCAGTTCTCAAGATTTTCTATAAGCTCTGTTGTCAGATAACCAAGTTTCGGCTTTCCTGCACCGCTTATTGATGCAAGGTCTTTTCTGACCTGAACTTCTCCCAACGAAAGTTTTCTTGCAATGGCAGTTGCAGAAATATGCTCATATCTCTCTGCAGGCAAACTCCTGAGCAACTCAAGATATGCAGGTATTCTGCTGAGTGTAGCTTTTGATATGCCGTTTCTGCACATGAGAAAACCCCCTTTGTTCTGACTTCGTTAATATTTTAACATTATCATTCAGATTCAGGAATTCTTAAAACATATAATCGGTATTATCAATATCGATAACACATATATCGATATAAAAAATCCCGACCGTTTCAATAGGTCAGGATTGTGACTTGCGAATTAAAGATATTTTCTTTTTGACTCACACAATTCTGTAATAAACTGTCTGTCAAGTTTTGAAAGCTTATAACCTTCCCTGTAAATAAGAACATCTTTATACACCTTCTTATTATCCACACATTTTTTCTGCACAAGATTATATCTTTTCAACAAACTGTCAGGAGCAGGAGAAACCCACATAAATGTTTCCGGATTATTGGAAAGCAGATCAAACTGACTTGCTCTTTCAAAAATAAAAATTCTTCTTTCGATATTGTCAGGTAATTCTTCTTTTACAACCTTGGACAAAGGCATTGACGGCACATAGGGATCAGCATGAGCGATTTCAATAAAATCAGCAAGATCATCAAATGTAACAACTTCTTTGTCCGCAAGAGGATTCTGAGCACTCATTATAAGCGAATAGGTAAACTCCGTTACCATTTCATAACAGAAATCCTTTTCCTCAAGCATTGTTTTGAAATATTTATCATAGTTCTCAGCATAACGGATTATTCCGAGCTTATAATCGTTCTCAAGCATATTGCGTATGGTACGCTGAGAATTTGTTTCTTTGTAAAAAATCTCTGCCGCATCTTTGGAAAGAGATTTTGAAAACTGGGCAAATGCCTCTGAAATATAGCACGCACGGGGAACGGAAATTGAAAACTTCTGCTTTTTTACAGTACCTGTTTTATAAAAATTTTCAACCTCTTCAATCTGCCCGAGAATTCCTTTTGCATAATTTATGAATTCTTCACCCTCGGGAGTCAGCGCCATACCCTTTGCTGTACGGTCAAAAATTGAAATACCTATATCAGCTTCAAGATCCTTGATTGAACGGCTCACATTCGGTGCAGCAATAAGCAAAGATTCCGCAGCCTTGTTCAAAGAACCGGCTTTTGCAACCTCAACTGCATATTTCATATGTAAAATGTTCATAAATATCTCACCTCGGACCAACAGACAGATTTATTATACAACAAGTATCTGATTTGTTCAATACAAAGTGAAAATATATTTAAAAAATTATTAAAAATATCGAATTTTCAGGCAAAGCAAAAAAGAGTTGTCTCACCAAAAGTGAAACAACTCTTCCGTAAATAAAAATTTAATCTTCAAGGGCAGCTTCTGCTTCACTCTGAATCTCGTCATCATATGAAAGCATGGGCTTTACATCCTTGCTTTTAACCTTACGGTCAACATAGTTCTTTGTAATCTTCATAACAAGCGGGAAGAGAACAACAACACCGATAAGGTTGGGAATCATCATAAGTCCGTTGAATGTATCTGAAATATCCCATGCAAGAGATGAAGTCATTACAGCTCCGAAAATAACAGTGATAACATGAATAATTTTAAAAACAATTACAGTCTTTGCACCGAAAAGATATTCCCATGCTTTTGAACCGTAATGAGACCAACCGAGAACTGTTGTAAAGGCAAAAAGGAACATTGCAATTGCAACGAATTTCTGACCTATATCACCCCATGAGAAAACAGAGTTGAACGCACCTGCAACAAGTGTAGCATCTGTAAGACCTTCTGCGATTGCGCCTGTTTTTGCATCAAACACACCTGAAGTAAGAACAACGAGCGCAGTCATTGTACAAACAATCATTGTATCTGCAAAAACTTCAAAGATACCCCACATACCCTGCTTAACAGGTTCTTTTATATTTGAATTTGAATGAACCATAACAGATGAACCGAGACCTGCTTCGTTTGAGAAAACGCCTCTCTTGAAGCCCTGAGTTACAGCCTTGCTGATAGCTGCACCGAGTGTACCGCCGACAAAAGCTTCGGGATTGAAAGCATTTACAAAGATTGTTTTGAATGCGGGAAGAATCTGAGCATAGTTCTTACCGATAATAATAAGACTGCCTGCGATAAAAAGAACAATCATAAAGGGAACAATTTTTTCTGCAACACTTGCAATTCTCTTAAGACCGCCAAGAGTGATAAGAGCAACAAGAGCCATAATAATAACGCCGAGAATCACATTATAAAGAGAAATTCCGCCAAAAACCTCAACAGATGAAAGAGCCTGAACATCAAAAGCAGTTGCAACGTTTGCAACAATCTTGTTTACCTGTCCCATACTTCCGATGCCGAAAGATGCAAGCATTGTAAAAATACAGAAAAGAACAGCAAGAACATTACCGATTACTTTACAGCCTTTTTTCTTGCCGAGACCGTCACGAAGATAGTACATAGCTCCGCCTGACCACTCACCTTTTTCATTACGGCGACGGTAGTAAATGCCGAGAGCATTTTCTGAGAAGTTTGTCATCATACCAAAGAATGCAGCAATCCACATCCAGAAAACAGCACCTGCACCGCCGAGACAGATAGCAGCAGCAACACCTGCAATATTACCTGTTCCTACTGTTGCTGCAAGAGCAGTACAAAGAGCCTGAAAAGGTGAAATTGAACCTGCATCCTTAGAATGACCGATAACATTTTTGGTAAAAAGACTTCCGATTGTGTTTTTCCACCAGAGTTTTATGTGTGTTACCTGAAACACCTTGGTGCAAACGGTCATAAGAATACCGGTACCGATAAGAAGGAACAAGCCGAAGCTGCCCCATACAACACCGTTGACAGAGTTATTTATTTCTGCCACTTTTTCAAAAAATAATTCCATTCCGAGTTCCTCCGAAAAAATAATAAAAAAAGTCAGATTACAGAAAGTAATCCGACAAAAGTACAAATTTATATACCGTAAAAAACGATAACAGAAACTTTGTCCTTTTGCCTGAGAGATTAACTGTTTTCAGCCTTGCCCCTTCGGCACTCAATTTAATGAGATTCTCCAAAGTTATGTCCATTTGCAGTCCTTTTCCCTTACAGGAAGCCTGAGAGCGTTACTCCTTCGGCAGCATAGCTTCTTCTGCAAACTTCAGCCATAATATTAATTTTTGACATTATATCACTTCAATCCAAAAAATGCAATAACTTTTTGTTGGTTTTAAGAATAATATTTTTCGATTTCAAAACAAAAAAAGACTGAGCTATTGCTCAGTCTTGGTGCGAGAGACGGGACCTGACGGCTGTCGCTTCGCTTTGCCGTCACGGCAACAATTATATTCGCTTTCAGCGAAAGGGGTTCAAGTCCCTGTTTTTCCGCTGATTTTGATTTTTTTAATAAAAAAAAGACTGAGCTATTGCTCAGTCTTGGTGCGAGAGACGGGACTTGAACCCGTACGGGATTACCACACGCCCCTCAAACGTGCGCGTCTGCCGATTCCGCCACTCTCGCATTTCCGTTTGGAACATTGAGAATTATAACAGAACAAAAACCAAAAGTCAAGAGTTTTTTTAAAATTTTTAAAAAAATTTTTATTACCTTTTTCTTTTGCTTGTTTATCACCTTTTTTTATTGTATAATATGATTATAAAATATAAGGAGAACATACTATGAAAAAAATATCAGCATTGATTTTTGCATTACTGATAGGTCTTACACCCGTTTCAGCTTTTGCAGAACCTGCAACAATCGATGAAACAATGATTATGATGGGAGATCTGAATGAAGACGGAGAAGCTACGGCATCAGATGCACGAAAAGTTTTGCGCATTGCAGCCGAACTCGATTCAGCAGAAGGCATTCACATGCTCAGCGCCGATGCTGACGGAAACGGAGAACTGACCGCAACAGATGCACGAATCATTCTTCGTGTTTCAGCAGGCTTATCAAAATTCACATACGGTTTTGACGGCAAAGGTACCCCTTGCGCATTGAATGTTATTTACAGTAACAGCTATTCTCTTGAAGCAAGTTTCCATGACAGTGCTTTCACAAACGGTGAAGCAGTTTTTGCTCTTGCAAAAAATAATGATGATGTATATTTTTCATGCGATGACCTTACAAAAGATATGGGACTCGGCCTCAACGGAATGAATATCATTTCTTTGGATATTATGATTGCCGGAAATGTATTTTTCATTGTTCTTAATAAAAACATCGCAATGCCTATTCCCGACTCGATGCTGACAGACATGGGCATGGAAAAAACAGAAATTTATGAATATGTAGATATGATATCAGGATTTTTACCTGAAAATATCGGCCAGGCAACAAAAACAACACTCAACGGTAACGATGTGTTCAGATACACCTACACAGCAATGGATCAGAAATGTTATCTTTATGTAAAAACCAACGGTCAGCCCATAGGAATTTACGGCACTGACTCAAACGGCAACACAGTACACATTGTGGGAATAAACAGTATCTCCGGTGACTCTGTTTCTTCATATTTCGATCTTAATAACTACACAATATTCTGATAAAACAGAAATGCTAAAAAAATGAGATGTAATACGGAATTATCCGTATTACATCTTTTTGTTTTTTAAACTTTTTGCTTCAAAAAATATTTTTTAAATACTTATAATGTCTTTTGTGCCGTCAGAAAGTTCAACACCGTTGTCATACATCACAATCATAACAGTATCTTCAAAAAATTCAAGAGAATGCATCACATTCCTCTTTACGGCAAACATATCACCTCGGGAAAAATCATATGTTTCATGTTTATCTTCACAAGAAGCAGATAATCGTATTTTTCCGCTGATAATATAAAATGTTTCTTTGTTCACTGCGTGAAAATGACCTCCGCGCTCGACCCCTGCTTTGGAAAAACACATATTCACCTGTTTATATCCGTCATGAACCAACTGAATAAGCGAACCTCTTTCGTCATCAAATTCAAAATCCGGTTTCAGTATCTCTATCATTTTTTCACCTATATATTTGAATACTGATTATTTTTTATAATCTGATATGTTTTTATAAGCTCTGTTATACCATCATCTATATTATACTCAGGTTTCCAACCCATAGATTCAATACGTTCATTTGAAACAATATAGTCTCTTTTATCAGGATCAGAACCTATAGGAGACTGAAGATATACAAACGACGGCAGATGTTCTTTTATTTTTTCGCAAAGCTCCAGTTTTGAAATATTGCAGTCTGAAAGTCCGCAATTATACTGACGCCCTTCCATTCTGTCAAAATTTTCAATTGCAAAAAGAAACGCTCCTGCAGCATCTCTGACATGCAGATAATTACGTTTAAAATCCCCCTCAAACACAACAACAGTTCTGTCAAAAACTGCACGATATGTAAAATCATTAACAAGCAGATCTGTTCTCATTCTGGGTGATGCACCAAAAAGTGTAGCAAAACGGAATGTCAGCGAATTTCCTGATTCAAGAACTGCAGCTTCTGCTTTCATTTTTGTTTGTCCGTATAATGAAATCGGATTAATGGGTGATTCTTCTGTGCAATAAACATCTTTTTCGCCAACACCGTAGCCACTGTTTGTACACGGAAAAATTAATTTTTGCGAATCTTTATCCCTGAGCTTAAGAATAAGTTCTACAGCTTCATAGTTTGTATTATATGCATCTGTTTTATTTTTTTCGCAAAGCGGAAATCCGACAAGTGCAGCAAGAGGGATTATGAGATCTTTGTTTTTTACAAGCTCTCTCATAACAGATTCATCCCTTGCATCTGCATTTAATACCTGAAAATTTTTATTGCAACAGCAATCAAGCAATGAATTCTGTTTATACAAAAAAGAATCTACAACAGTTACTTTATGCCCTTTTGCCAGCAACATCGGAGTGAGCACAGAGCCGATATAACCTGCTCCTCCGGTTATGAGTATATTCACAAAAAATCACTTCCGAAAAAAATTAATCAACCACCACACAGTTAACCTACTGCAGCTACAACACCGGCTTCATACATAGAAACAGACTCCTCAAGGTAAATTACCGCAGAATCCATACCGTCTTCCACCAGAGACATTGTTCTTTCATAAGATGCATTAGCATTGTTCAGACTGTTGGTACCTATACCGAATTCTGTCTGCCAGTCTGCAATTTCTTTATCAAGGGGGAGTATTGTATACTCACCATTACTGAGACAAACCCATGTGGGAAGGATTTCCGCACTGTCAAGCAGGACTCTTCCGTCTGAATATTTTACAAAAGTAAAACTGAAAAGCATTCCGTCTTCCGTATGGCCTGTTTTAAGATTCATAACAGAAGAACGCTGGTTTGAAACAGCATTACCCATTGAATATACACACAATGTCTTATGCTGTGAATCTGCGGCAGTTGTAAGAATTTCAACGGGCTGAACAACATGAGGATGTCCGCCTGCTATTACATCAACCCCGAGTTCACACATTTTTCTTGCAATATTTCTCTGATCCTGGTTTTCTTTTGTCTGATATTCAACACCCCAATGAATGAACAGAACTATTGCCTCTGCGCCCTGTTCTTTCATATCTGCAATATGCTTTTCCATTTCAGCATAAAACTTATCAAGTTTTGTATAATCAAAAACATTGATATTTGCAGACTGTTCGGAGCTTATATTAATGCCGTTAACCGCAGATCTGCCAGAACCGCTGTCTATTTCGCCATAGGTATAACAAACCATACCCACTTTTATACCGTTGATATCCTGAACAATGAATTTCTGCTCTTCTGCAGATAATCTTGTACCAAGATTAAGCAACCCTTTTTCTCTTACAACTTCCTGAGTACGCTTCATACCGTATGCACCGGTATCATAAGAATGATTGTTTGCTGTAAGAAGCAGATCAAAACCTGCATTTTTTGCAGCGTCAACAATTGAATCGGGACAATTGAACTGAGGATATCCGGAATATATATTTCCGTTCTCTGTTCCTGCAAGCGTTGTTTCAAGATTTCCGACTGCAAAATCCGCTTCAGATACATATTTACTGATATGTGCAAAAATATTACTGAAATCATATGAGCCGGCTTCATATGCAGCGTTGATGATAGGCATATGGGACATTATATCGCCTGTTACGGTGATAGTCGCTTTGGCTGTTTCCTTTGCAGAATCATCATCTTCTTCAATAGGTTCTTCTTCATAATGCTGCTCATGAGAAACATCTTCACCGAATTTAATGGGAGAATTTTCACCCGTAAGAACATAAACATCATATGAAACTGCGCTTATGATAATTGCAAAATACAAAATAATGCTTATAATTTTTGCAGCACGGGATTTCTTTAACTTCTCAAACATATAATATTCCTTTCAATATCAAACAATAAACACCCTGCAACACAATCCGTTTTGCAGGGTGATGTTTTGCCGTGTACACATCGCCACAAAGGATTTCGTGTACGTCTGATTCAATTAATTACTTGAAAATTTCAAGTTTCTTTTCCTGCTTTGCTTTTTTCTTTGCATATTTAGCATCAAGCTTAGCATCATTCTGTTTCTTGAGTTCCATATCTGTAAGAACCTTGCCTGCCTTGTACTGAGCAATAGCTTCTTCTCTGTGTTTCTTGGACTTCTTCACATAGATTACAGCATAAGCAACAACAGCCGCAACAGCTACAACACCGATAATAAGTGAAATGTATGAAGAAATACCTTTTTCAACAGGAGCAATATCTGTATTTGCACGTGTTACGATTGATTTACAATCTGAACACTGAGCAACATCAAGACCTTCGTAAGAATCTGTTGCAGGTCTTACATTAACAAAAGATACTGAATGAGCATCGTCTGCACAAGGAGTTACATTATTTTTTACAGCAAATGCAACTGCAACATCTGAAGTATCTTCACCTTCAACAGCAGTAGCTGCGCAATAAGCTGCAACTGCAGCATTGTCCTTAGTAAGGAAGCTGAAACCGTTTACTGCACTTTCAGCATCGCCGTCCTGAACATAACCAAAAGCAAGAGAACCGATTGTTTCAACTGAATCGGGAACGTAAACTTCTGCAAGAGAATCGCAACCGAAGAAAGCACCGTTGCCGATTACTTTTACTGAAGAACCGAGATCCACGTACTTAAGAGCAGTACAATCTTTGAATGCAATATCACCGATTTCTTCAACACCGTTGCCGATGATAACATATTCAAGAGATTCACAACCCTGGAATGCTGATTCACCGATATATTTAACTGAATCGGGAATAACAACAATCTTGAGATTTTTACAATTATAGAAAGCTGCGTTAGCAATTGTTGTGATGTTATCGGGAATTATAACTTCTGTAACATTTGTTTTGCCGCTGAATGCAGATGCATTGATGCTTACAACGGGAACATCTTCAATAACATCGGGAACAACTACAACTGTATCAGTTGCATCGTCACCTGCGTTGTAACTGACAATTTCATTGTAAGGTTCAAACTCATCATTCTCCGATGTAACGGGAGTATAAGAGAAGTTACCGTAGTCTTCCGCAAATGCTGTTACAGAAAACAGCATGCAGATTGCTGTAATGGTTGCCAAAGCAATTATTATCTTTTTGATAGCTGATGATTTCATATAATCACTCCAAACTGTATTCCTATAAATTATATTGTAATTTTTTTAATCTGTCAATAGTTTTGGATAATTTTCGTGTCATGCAATAATATTTTTTAATCAAAATATACAAATCAGACTGTTTCTGATTCCGCTGAATTTTCATCAAACGGCAAAATAACACCTCTGAGTGTGGGATAGCCGTAACCATTGATATTTCCGAATTCCCAGATTTCCGAAAAATTGAATTCAGGGAAACTTTCCTCTTTCTTCATTTCATCTTCTGAAAGTTTCGCAACTGTTCCGACAACAAGTCTTTCGTCGTTACTGCCTTTCACAACATCCTTTGCTGCAGAAGATTCAAGCATTGCACAGTTCAGAATATTCACTCTTCCCTCACCGGAAACACAGCTTATAAGTCCTGCAACTGCACCTGCATTTTCAGCCGCCTCTGTTGAACCTGCATTATAGCTGTTTTCAATAAAGACATTACCGTCTGCACATCTGCCGTTACCTGTTATACCGCCTGCATTTTTATCTGAATACACATCTGCCGCGTTAAAGCAATTTATGACTTTGACATTACCGGTTGCCGCCTCATTCACACCGCTGATACCGCCTGCATAACCTGTCACCGCAGTCACGCTGCCGAAAGAACAGCAGTTTGAAATAACGGGTGTGTTCCCATCTCCGTCTGCACGGAAATATCCTGTTATACCGCCTGCATTGTTGCCGTCTGAATTTATGACACCTGAAAAACTGCAGTATTCGAAACCTGATTTCCTGGAAGTATCTGCAGAAAAATATCCTGCTATTCCTCCGGCATAACTTCCGCACTCAATGTAAGCATCGCTGATATTGAGATTCTTTATAAGACCGTTGCGCACAACACCGAAAAGTCCGCAGTAATCACTTTCTTCTGAGATATACAGCCCTTTGATTGTGTGATCTGCACCGTCAAATGTTCCTGAAAAATATAAAAAATCATCATCAGCACTGCATCCGATGGGTGTCCACTCATTTGAAGGAGCAGAAACTGCCCAGGCAGCAAAATCATCGGTTTCATTAAGAAGAATATCGTTCGCCAGTTTGTAATGGCTTGCCGCATAATAAGAATTGCCGTCATTTACAAGGTTTGCAAGATATGCAAGCTGTCCGCCTGTTGATATGATATACGGATCTTCTTTTGTTCCGCTGCCCGAATCAAATCCCGCTGCAGCGGCACCGTTCCACAACAAAACGGGTTTTTCCTGCTGAACGGTTGTTCCGACTGTTACAGCATCTGTCTTTTTGCCGGAATTATCATAAAGTTTCACAACTGAGAAAATAGCAAGAGCAATTGCGGTAACAACAAAGAACAGAATTATATCACTCTTTGTAAAAAGAACCTTTTTTTTCTCTGTTTGCTGAGGCTGTTCTTTTTTCTCCTCTTTTTCCTTTGTTTCACGGGAAGACTTAACAAAAGGATTCACATCTGTTCCGATTTTTTCACTTACTTCTTTATGAACACCGTCAGGAACAAAAGTTCTTGATGAAATATGGTTGACTGAATTCTCCATATTCTGTATAAACATTGATAAATCAACGCCGTATTTCTTCATTTTTTCTGTCTGCTGCTGAAAAAACAAAGATATATTTTCAAGCTGCGCAGTCACCTCTTCTGTTTCGGTCTTTTTAAGAAGAGCTGTATTTTCATCAGACAGACCTGCGACATATCTGTAAAAGAATGTTGTTTTTTCGTCTGCAGGCAGAATAAAAATAAGTTCTTCAAGCATTTTTATAATACCGTGCTCAAATTCAAATTTATCACGGTTTTCAGCACTGCGGGCAGTTTTTTTTGCAAGAGATATCAGCTTGTCGTCATTGCTGAGCTCCTCAGACATATACTTTCTGCACATGTTTATTGCCAATGAATAGAACCACTGTTCAAAAGCCATGTGATCGCTGAGTTTATCAACGGTTTCGAACATTTTTATAAAAATCTCTGCTGTCAGCTGCATTGAAACGGTGGTATCCCCCGTAAGACATCTGCAAATGAAAAATATATTTTTGTAATAGCTTATATATAAGTCTCTGTATGCACCCTTGTTACCGTGCTGTGCAAGCACAACAACGGGTGCTATCTTCTTGTTTTTCTCTTCCGACATAAGCGTTGCCCCTTTTTAACTGAATAGATATCTATATGATAAAATATATCACAAATTTTTTCAAGCCATTCGACAATTTCTTTAAAAAAATTACCGAACAAAACAAAAAAAACACCGGCATTTTCATACAACACCGGTGTTCTGTTTGTTATTCGTATTTCTTTTTCAGTCTGAAGACTGAAAATTACCACTCAAACTCGTTAAAAGGAATAATTCCTTCTGCAAAGTTTGTTTCTCTGACCATACCGTCAGCATTTACTCTGAATGTCTTTGTTTCGTATGCATCGATATCGAAACGGAAGCCCATATCATAAATATCACTCATGATGAATGAATGAACTTCACTCTGACCCTTTGTTTCGTTGACTCTGATAACAACGTCACCTGAGCCGTCTTCACACATCTTGAAAGCTGTGATCTCGATATTATCACTGCCGAGACGGAAGATATCCTTTATATCCTTGCCGAGAGCTGCTTTTGCATCTTCGCCGAGCTTTGCAACGTTTTCACTGATTGTGCCGTCAGCCACAAGAGCCAGCCATTCTTCTTTGAAAACAGCTGTATTTGCAGCCTTTCCGCAAAGAAGAGCTGCAGCTGTGTCGTAAGCTTCTGCTGCAAGAATAACAGCTTCATCTTCTCTTATTGCAGAAACCTTTTCATTTTCGGGCTTGATAACTGCATAGTCAACGGGAGTCTGACAGAGTCTTTCTGTCATTTCTTCCATTGTGCCGAGCTGTTCGTTTTCTGCGATTTTGTAACCGAGAACTCTGTCAACAATCTTTTCGCTCTGCATGTAGAAAGGACCGTCGGGAAGACCTGCAGTATCGGGACTGAATACACATACGTTTACTCTGCCCTTTCTGAGAAGACGGGGAAGGTCTGCATTGAATGATGAAGCAAATGCTGCACTGTATGCATTGCCTGTATTCTTTACGGCATCAGCCTGTGTGTAAAGCATATATCTTGCGAAGCTTTCGTCTGAAAGTTCGTTGAGAACATCGGGGATTATAATAAGCTGGTGAATCATCAGTTGTTGCCTCCTTCTTCAATTATACCGAAATATCTGCCCATCCAGTAAGGTGTTGTGAATGCTTTGCAGGTTTCGATTGTGAATTTGCCGCCTGATTCTTCATTTACATAATGAAGTGAGTCACGGTCATATTTTGAAATTGCTCTTTCATCCTGAGGAAGAAGATATGATGTCTGCTGATAACCTGCGATGAATTCCTTTGCAGCAACGTCACGACGTGTATCAAGGCTGACTGATGAAGCGAGCATGCTTGCGTTGTTTCTGTAGAACCACATCTTGATTTTCTCTTCGTTGAGAGGTCTTTCGGGATGTGCAATCATATAAGGAATATCATAAATGGGATGATGTTCACGGTCAATAGATGTTTCTCTCCAGTTGAGCCATGCTGTGTGATAAAGGTCACGGAGTGCTTCGTCTTCTTCAAAGAGTGAAAGACCGAAGAATGTAATGTTTGAAAGCATGTGGTCACCGTACATGATGTCTTCATCAACATCGCAACCCATGGGGATGCTTGCAGCAAATGCTCTGTCATAATGAAGGGGACCCATTGCAGCATAACCTGCTTCTTCAATAAGTCTCTTGTATTCGCTTTCCCAGAGTTCGTTTGCACCGCAAACCTTCTGAGCAAGCTTTAAGTACATAAGCATTTCATTAGCATTGAGGGGGGCATCACTCCAGCCGATGTTGCCGTCAGCGAAGTATGTTTCGCTCCACTTTGCCCAGCTTGTGGGACCGCCGTGGAAATCGTGAAGTTCATAACCGTTATTGATGATATGAGTCATAAGGTTTGTGACAGCTGTCTTGATAAGGTCATCAAGCTCCTTATCTTCTTCGCCGAGAATTTCGTGTGCGAAGTAGTAGCAGATAAGGTGAAGTGTTGTTTCGTCACTGCTTGTGTCTGCCTTATAGATTATGTCATCATCTGTGAAGCCTGCATTCTTGTAAAGCTTTGAAAGTCTTTCGGGAATGGGAGCAGATGCGTCACATGTTGTACCGACATTGTTATTTTCTCTTGATCTTGATGTTTCACATAAAGTTGCTACACCGTTCTGCTTTCTGAAGAAATAACCGTCATCGGGTACAGGGTCTGCTGTTGTGACGTATGTTCTTGCAACAAAGCCGTCACCTCTGCCGGGAATGAACATAAGAAGAAGACAAGCTTCAAGTGAACGGATTGCATGTTCTCTTATCTTCTTTGTGTCTTCGTGGTCGGCACCCTTTTCTCTCTTGAGAACAGCATACTTGAAAAGAAGACCCATTGTGTACATAGCTGTGAAACCGCCGTCATTGTCTGAACAAGCATAAGGATAAGCTGTTGACTTGTCCCAGCCTTCCTTAAGTCTTCTCTGGCTGACCATGCCGAGTCTTTCAACTATTGTGAGTGTTTCGTCAAGAAGCATGTCTGCCTTTTCTTCCATTGACATCATCTTGAGTTCAATGTGAGAAACGCATGTTTCTGTCTTTACCCAGATTTCATCTTCGCTGCCGCAGAGTGCAAGGATTTTATTATCCTTCATATCTCTGTCTGCCGAGAAATACATAACTTTATCGTAGTATTCCTTTTCACTTGCGCAGTAACGTGCAAGACCCTTGTCACTTGCAAGCCAGTAAACATCACCGTAATTTCTGATAGCGGTAATGTCTTTTTTTGCAAAAGGCAGGGGGTATTCGGGAACAAATGCGATTTTCTCTTCTGTTTTTTCATTAAGACATTCAGGCACACAATTATCGTTGTGGTCATAGAATGTTATAACTCTCGTTTTATGGGGATAAAGAGTAATTGCCAAATTTATCATCCTCACTTTATATTATTTGATGTTATTTTACCTTTTTATCTCCAAAAAAGCAAGTCTTATTATAGGGTGATATCAAAAAATGATTGAATTTATTTCAGATTTTTTCATAAAAAAATGTAAAACTGATGAAAAAATCAAAAACAGACAGATTTTCGGCATTGTATGTTCCGTTTTCGGAATTTTACTCAACATTCTTATGTTTCTGTTTAAAATTACATCGAGTATGTTTTCAGGCTCCATTGCAGCAGCAGTTGACGCTGTACACAACCTGACAGATTCCGCATCTTCCGTTGTTACCTTACTCAGTTTTGTTCTTTCGGGGCAGAAAAAAACAGAAAAATACCCCATGGGTAAAGGAAGAGTCGAATATGTGGCTGGATTTATTGTTGCGGCAGTGCTGATATCTGCAGGGATTGAACTTGCAAAAACATCCGTTTCAAAAATCATAACTCCCGAGCCTGTTTCTTTCTCTTACGCTTCTGTTATATTACTGTCTGTCTCAGTTGTCATAAAAATTTACATGGCATATTTCAATTTTCGCACGGCAAAGAAAATCTCTTCCGAAGCGCTCAGTGCAGCAGCAACAGACTGTCTTTGCGACAGTATTTCAACAATTATTGCATTATCAGCCATTATTGCGGTCAGATTCACAGACCTTAATGTTGACGCATGGGGCGGTCTTGCAGTATCATTATTCATTCTTTCGGCAGGAATCAAATCTGCAAAAGATGCAATCAAAACACTTATAGGAATAGCCCCCGACTCATCAACAATCAGCAGAATTCAGAGCATTATCTCCCGTTTTCCCGAAATTAAAGAAACGGGAAACGTAATTCTTCACGATTACGGTCCCGGAAACAGAATTATTACTGCCGAAGCCTTTTTCTGCGGCGACACCAGCCTTTCGGATATTACGCAGATCACAGAAAAGGCAGAATACTCTATTCTTTCAGACACCGGTTACACTGCACAGTTGATAATAAGAAGTTCACGGGAAATCACAGACGGTTGACTTTCCCGTTTTTTTACTGTATTATGATTGCATATAAAATACAGGAGGTTAATTCATGAAATACTCAATTGTTTTAATCGTCAGAAAAATAACAGCCTGGTTCATGAGTCTTCTTATGTCTCTCGGACTTTTTACCGGTTCCGGAACAAACGAACCCTCTTTTGTCCGTCCTGCAGAGAATACAGTAACGGCTTATGACGAAACAAACTCAGACTACTCTCTTTCAATTGATGCAGAAAATGAAATTCACGATATCAGCGAACTTCTTTACGGCATCTTCTTTGAAGATATCAACTTTGCCGCAGACGGCGGTCTTTATGCCGAAATGGTTATCAACCGTTCGTTCGAATACGGACAGCAGGCAGCAGAAGACGAGCTTCACGGCTGGAGTCAGGTGGGTACAGCATCTTACAGCGTTACAAAAGGTGACACTATAGGCGGTCTCAACGAAAACAATACAAATTATCTTGTGCTTGCAAACACTTCAGGTTCGCCTGCAGGTGTTGCAAACAGAGGTTTCCTTGACGGAATGGCTATTGAAAAGGGCGTTACATATGATTTTTCTGTATACGCAAAGTCAGCCAAAGGTTACAGCGGAAAAATTACCGTCAGACTTGTGGCAGACGGTGCTGTTGCGGCAGAAACCACAATCAGCGGTGTAACATCAGACTGGGCGAAGTATGAAGCAACACTTACTTCATCACTCACAGCAACAAGCGGTGTATATCTTCAGGTGCTTATTGATAACGGTGAAGTCTGCCTTGACATGGTTTCACTTTTCCCTCCTACATATAAAAATCACGGCATGAGAATTGACCTTGCCGAAAAACTTGCAGACCTTGAACCTGCATTCCTCCGTTTCCCCGGCGGTTGCATTATTGAAGGTTACGACGAAAACACTGCATATAACTGGAAAGATTCCATCGGTGTCGGCGCAGACGGTCTTCCCCTTGAATTCAACGGCAAATATGGTGATGTTGCAACCCGTTCATACGGCATCAACCTCTGGACGGATCTTTCCATGACAGAAGATCCCCTTCCCTGCTTTATGAGCTACGGTCTCGGTTTCTATGAATACTTTGTTCTTGCGGAAGACATCGGTGCTCTCGGTGTTCCCGTTCTCAACTGCGGTCTTTTCTGCCAGATGAGAGGTCAGGGACCTGTTGATATGTACACCCCCGAATTTGAACAGTATCTTCAGGATATGGTTGACCTTGTTGAATTCTGCAGAGGCGACGAGAACACAACATGGGGTAAGGTGAGAGTATCTCTCGGTCATCCCGAACCCTTCGAACTCAGGTATATCTGCATCGGTAACGAAAACGAGGGTGAAGATTACTTCGAAAGATATGAAGCTTTCCTTGAAAGATTCAATGAAGAAAAAACAAAAAATCCCGAACTTTACGATGGCCTTGAACTTATCTATTCATCAGGTGCAAACGAAGGAACAACAAGTACACTCTATGTTGATTCATATGTAAATGCTTATGATTACATAAAAGAAAACAACATCACAATCGATGAATTTGCAGGTGCAACAGACCATCATTATTACAGAGACCCCTCTTGGTTCCTTGCTCATGCAGATTATTACGATGAAGAAAACTATGCCCGTGATGCTGAGCATATGCTTGACACATTCTACGGCGGCGCAATAAAAGTCTTCCTCGGTGAATATGCATCATGGTCGAACACTCTCAAATCAGCCCTTGCAGAGGCTGCATATATGACAGGTCTTGAACGCAACGGTGACATTGTTGAAATGGCTGCTTATGCTCCTCTTTTCGGCAACCTTACTGCAACTCACTGGGCACCGAACCTTATCTGGTTCAACAATAATACATCTACAAACTCAATCAACTACTATATCCAGAAACTCTTCTCAACAAATGCAGGTACAACACTTATTGATTCTGCTCTTACAGGTGCGGAAATCCCTGCAGAAGATCTTAAGGGCATGATAGGTCTCGGCACATGGAACACTGCCGCAGAATTCGACAATGTAAAAGTTGTTGATAACAAAACAGGTTCTGTTCTCGGTGAAGATACATTCAGTCTCCCCACTTTCTGGTGGGATTGGCACACTGCCGCTGAGGGCGAATGGAAATCAACCGGCGGTAAAGCAGTTCAGTCACTCACAGAACATGCATATAACAATCTCGGCACATCAGTTTATTACGGCGACACAGAATGGTCAAACTATACATACACATTTGAAGCAACAAAAACAGACGGTGCAGAAGGTTTCTTTATTCCTTTCCTTATTGAAGATGAGAACAACTGCTTCTACTGGAATATCGGCGGATGGGGCAATACAAAGTCAGCACTCCAGAGAGCCGAAAACGGTTCAAAGACAGAAGCAATCCCCGGCACTGTTACAGATTTCACAGTTGAAACAGGCGTTACATACGAAATAAAAATTGTTATTGAAGGCACTGTTATAAAGGGTTATATTGACGGTGAAATGCAGTTTGAATATGAAACAGCAACAAAGGCAAATGCAGAAAGCTATCAGGTTGTTTCAACAGATGCAAGCGGTGATATAATCATCAAGCTTGTAAATGTTACAGACTCAGACAGAACATTTGCAATCGATATTGCAAATGCAGACGTAAAATCAAAGGCTACTGTTTATCAGGTTGCAGGCAACAGCCCCGAAGATGATAATGAACTGGGCGCAGAAGAAGACTGCACACTTGAAGAGTTTACCGTTGACGGTGTTTCTTCTCAGTTCAATTACACAGTACCGCAGTACAGTGCAACAGTAATCAGAATTTCAAGATAACAACAAAAAAGGAACTGTAACAGTACAGTTCCTTTTTGTTGCACAACTGTATCTGTCTGCAAATAAATTCAAAATTTTCAATCAGCCTGTTGAAATTCTCCTGATTCTGTTATATACTTTATTTAAAGAATATAAAGAAAGGATGAAATGATATGAAAAGCTTACTTCACTTTTTAAAACTCATCATTAAGCCCTTACTCAAGATTCTTTTCTGATTTATAACGGGCAAAAAAAACAAACCTGCACAGCTGTGCTGTTCAGGTTTTTTTCTTTTTATGATTATTTCATGTTTCTGAGCTGTTCTGTTTCAGCAAGTGCATTGCTGTGAAGCACAGATTTGCCGCAAGGTGTGTTTATAACGTTTTCCAACAGAACCAACGCATTTTCCCTGTCACCGAGTCTGAGTTTTGCCTGCGCAAGAATGTAACTTGCAATATAAACTTCAACTATGTCTTTCTTGGGAATACTGCTGAAATATGTCTGCAAAAATTCAGCATCAAGAGTTTTTTCTCCCTCAAGAAATTCAATAATTTGTGCAAAATACGAATAATGAATGTTCTTGTTTTCATTTATTTCAGGATGTGATTTCAGAACAAGAACTGCATTCTTCGCAAAGGCATGATTCCCTGACAGATAATAACAAAGAACGAGCAGTGCATCAGCTTTGAACATATCTGCCTTATTTTTGTTTACATTTTTCAGCAAAATTTCCGCACGGTTAAATTCTCCTGAAATAATACATGCCAATGCTTCGTAAATATTTCTGCTGTTTGTATACTTATTACCGTCAAGATCCTGATAAGATTTTAAAAACTTTTCTGCATCGAGTTTTGTTGTAAGAATTTTAATGAGAGATACCCTGAGACTTGCCTGATACACAAACAAAGCAATCAGTATAACCGCAAATGCAATATATAGAAAGATATTATATGCATCAGAAACAATTTTTTCTGATAATCCGAGCAATGCCCATATCAGAGCAACACTTATTATTACCGATAAATACTTTTTTGCTTTCATTTAAATTCCCCTTTGATTTACCGATTATGCTCAACCGATAAAATCCTGATATTATATTTTTAATATAACACACTTTTTTTTATTTTTCAACATAATCGAGTCGAAAAATGTTTTAATACAAAATATAAAGAAAAAAAGAGTAATACAAAATATATAATAAAGTTGCTCAAAATCCTTGCAATTTAAGAATAATTATTGTACAATAAGTACACATAACGCATGTGCAAATAAAAAAGGAGGTATTTTTAATGCCCACAGAAAAAGCCACAAAAATAACAACTGACCGTAGCGACCTTGTTCTCCGTGCATCAAAAGGTCATTTTGCATCAAGTCATTCTCACAGCAATTACTATATTGACGTTGCTGCCCAGAAATCAAGACTTTCCGAGGCAAAGGCTGTTGCAAAGGAGCTCTGTCGTAATTACAACTATAACACACGAATTGTTGACACCATTCTTTGCCTTGACGGCACAGAAGTTATCGGCACATGTTTTGCTGACGAACTTACAAAAAATTCCTTTATAAATATAAATGCCCACCAGACAATTTATGTTGTAACACCTGAAATGACAGGAAATTCACAGTTATTGTTCAGAGAAAATCTTGTGCCCATGATCAAAGACAAGCATGTTCTTATTTTTGCCGTGTCTGTTGCAACCGGAACAACAGCAAATGCTGCAGTTGAAGCTGTAAAATATTACGGCGGTGAAGTTGTAGGTATTGCATCCATATTCGCAACACAGGAAGAATGCGGCGGTTATGCAGTTGATTCTGTTTTTAAACCCAATGATCTCCCCGATTACTTTACCGTTCCCTCTGTTGACTGTCCGCTGTGCAAACAGAAACAGAAAATCGATGCTCTCATCAACAGCTACGGTTATTCAAAACTTTAATACTCATTTGTTTCCTCTCAGCCGGATGTCCGAAAAGACATCCGGCTGTTTTTTTGCAAGTCACAATTAAAAAAAATCAGACGATACCCCGCTTTTGCAGAATACCGCCCTTCAGATAAATTTATATATTTTTAACAGTCACAATTAAAAAGTTCTTTTACAAGACATGCTGCCGATGTTACCGTAAGGAAAAAAGCAGCAATCAGAATTCCTGTAATAACTGAGCCGAGAAGACCTGCTGTTGCAATATCTGCAAGAATCAGCACAAGTGAAAGAAGAACAGTGCCGAAAATCCCTGCAAGGAATGTTGTCAATGAAGAACAAAGACATTCAGTTGCATCTTTTTTTCTTATAAAAGGTGCAATCAGCAAAGAAAAAGCAAGAAACAGTAATGCCGCTGCAATAAATATCCACAATACAGTTACGGGTATTGTCAGTGTCATTGAAAAGTTAAGAAATGCCGCAATCACACCCAATGCAATGCTGACAATTACAGCAATTATACTGCACTTACATGTGCATCTGCATTCACATAATGACATAAATATCACCTCCTCCCGCTACAATATATGCAGATAATCAAAGCCGGGTGACAGCTGACGGTTAACGGCATATTATAAAACCGAAGGGGGGTGAAAATTCTGCAGGAAAAAACTTATAACAGAAATGCTGCCGTTGCATATGCACGCAAATGGGCACTGGGCAGAAATCCTGCTTATTATAATTTTGAAAATATCGGCGGTGACTGTACAAATTTTGCATCCCAATGCATTTATGCAGGTGCTAAGGTGATGAATTTTACACCTGACACAGGTTGGTATTACCGTTCATTATATGACAGAGCAGCCGCATGGACAGGTGTAGAATATCTCTACAAATTTCTTGTAAACAATAAATCTGTCGGTCCTTTTGCCCGTGAAGTGTCACGTGAAGAGGTTTTACCCGGAGACATAGTACAGCTTGGAAGAGCTGACGGAAGTTTTTATCATACTCCCGTTATAATTGCCACTTCACCGCAGATTCTTACGGCTGCGCATACTTATGATACTCTTGATAAACCGCTTTCTTCATACAACTATGAAAAAGTACGTTTTCTTCATATTGAAGGCGTACGTACATGGTAGCAAAAAAAATATCCCGAAGAAACTTCGGGATAAATCTTTTTATAATAATTATGCTTCTGCCTTTTCAGCTTCTTCTTTTTCTTCAAGAGCTTTTCTCTCATCATAAGAAAGAAGGAACTTTGACATATCCTTGTACTTTACCTTAATGCCCATCTTCTTGTAAACAACATTGATTACAATCTGAAGAACAAATGCAAGAACTATACAAACAGGGCCGAGAACATTGAATGAACCTGCAAAAATCTCAGGAACAGCAGCAGAAACTGTTGAAAGCCACATTGAAAGAGCAACTGCAGCAACAGCAGTGAAAACAATACCTACAGCAGCTGTTGTGATATTTCTCTTTATACCTTTCTTGCCGCATGAGAAGAACAGATTTACAATGTTTACAATTGTTGCAAGAACCATGAAAATAAATGCTACAAGAGCAACAAGATACCAGATATAACCTGTTCCGACTTTGCCTGCATCTACCATTGCAAACATATAATCAAAATCAAGATTCATAAATACCTTTGTTACAATTGAAATAATATTAATAGTTGTTGTTTCTGCGAAGTAAGGAAGAGAAACTGCCACTTTACCCATAGGAGCAAGTGTTGCAACAAGAGGAAGAAGTGAGAAAATCAATCTTACAATAGCAACAGGATGACCGATTGTTGCAGCTTTGAGTCTGTCCATACCGGGCTGACTTGCAGCATGCTCAAATTCAGCTCTGTCTGCTTCCTGCTTAAGAGATTCTTCCATTCCGTAGTAAACCAGATTAACGCCGCATACCGGACATTCAGGTTTAATGTCTATCATTGAAAGTTTATAACCACACTTGGGACAAAATGATGCCATAAATATCACCCATTCATTTATAGTACTTGTAATTTTAACATATTAAAACGAAAATAACAAGATGTTTTTGTATATTTTATAGGTAAAATTCAAAAAATTTTATCAAAGCAATGCTTTATTGATATCAAGATTATATTCTTCACAGACATCAATTATTTCCTGAGCTGTGGGACGAACCTTTTTTCCACCCATTGAAATTACTTTAACAAGAATTTCTGCTGCTTTTTCAACAGTTTCGATAATTCCGAAAACTTCTCTGAAATTTTCACCTGAACTGAAAATACCGTGCATTGACCATACAACAACGTCATATGACTTGAACTTTTCGGCTGTAGCCTTTGCAATATCGATACTGCCTGTAAGCATAAGAGGAAGAATGCCGATACCACGGGGGAATACAACTGCACATTCGGGCATCATATCCCAGATTTCTCTTGTGAAGTCCTTGTCATTCTGAGGAAGCACAAATGTAAGAGCAATTGTGTTGACGGGATGCACGTGCATAACAAGTCTGTGCTTACCGTCTGTGATGTCAAACTTGACTGAATGGTTAAGAAGATGTGTGGGGAATTCACTTGTGGGTCTGCCGCCTTCAACAAGTCCCCATACGATTCTGTAGTTTTCGCCCTTTTCATCAAGCTGTGCAATACATACACTCTTTTCAGGCTCTGACTTTGTATAGCGGAAATATCTGCCGCTGCCTGTTACAAGGAAATATTCGTTTGCAAGGTTTGCAACAGTAACACCGATTGAAACCCAGGGCTTATCGTATGATAATTCATCCTTTACAGCTTCGATGTCTTCATCCTTGATTCTGTAAGACATGTTACCGCCGTTACGCTCATTCCAGCCGAGCTGACAGCAAAGGTCAACCATATTGATAAATTCATTGAAAAATTTTGCGTTTAATACTTTTGACATTTTAATCACCGAGAATAGTTTATTTTGTTTGATAAATCAGAATTTATCGGTATGATTTGAATTAACCAATCGTAGGGGCTGCCATTGGCAGACCGTACGGAAACACTTGCTGTAACGGACGCCCGATGGGCGCCCCTACGTTGTAATTTTTAAATTTAATGTCACCGACAAATTATTGTTTGTTTTCCATTGCCTGAATTGCCTTCTTGCAGATATTTTCTGCATTAAGACCATAGATTTCAAGAAGTTCAAGCGCGGGGCCTGACTTACCGAATGTATCTTCAACACCTACACGGAGTACGGGTACGGGCTTTGTCTCTGCAACAACAGCAGCAACAGCTTCACCGAGACCGCCGATTACGCTGTGTTCTTCAGCTGTAACGATAGCACCTGTCTTCTTTGCTGCATCAATGATGATATCCTTATCGATAGGCTTGATTGTTGCCATGTTGATAACTGCAGCGTCAATGCCTTCTGCTGCAAGCTGTTCAGCAGCCTGAAGAGCTCTTTCGACCATAAGACCTGTTGCAATGATTGTAACATCCTTGCCTTCCTTAAGGTAAACGCCCTTGCCGATTTCAAACTTGTAGTTTTCATCGAAGATTCTGGGTACTGCAAGTCTGCCGAATCGCATATAAACGGGTCCGTCCATTTCAGCTGCTGCCATAACAGCAAGTCTTGCTTCAACGTCGTCAGCGGGGTTGATAATTGTCATGCCGGGGATTGTTCTCATAAGAGCAATATCTTCACAGCACTGATGGCTTGCACCGTCTTCACCAACTGAAATACCTGCGTGTGTTGCACCGATTTTAACATTGATATGAGGATAGCCGATTGTATTTCTTACCTGTTCAAAAGCTCTGCCTGCAGCAAACATTGCGAAAGAAGAAGCAAAAACAGTGTAACCTGCTGTTGCCATACCTGCTGCAACACCCATCATATTACCCTCTGCGATACCGCAGTCGATAAATCTTTCGGGGAATTCCTTTTTGAACATACCTGTCTTTGTTGCTGCTGCAAGGTCAGCGTCAAAAACGATAACTTTATCATTCTTCTGTCCGAGTTCAACGAGAGCCTTACCATAGGCATCTCTTGTTGCTGTTTTGATTACGTCTGCCATGATTAACCCTCCAGTTCTGCCTTGACTGCGTCAAGTTCTGCCATAGCAACTGCATACTGTTCTGCATTGGGAGCAGCACCGTGCCATGCAACATTGTTTTCCATAAATGAAACGCCCTTGCCCTTTGTTGTCTTCATAACAATTGCTGTGGGCTTGCCTTTGCATGCCTTTGCAGCCGCAAAAGCTGATTCAATCTCTTCAAAATTATGACCGTCGATATTGATTACATTCCAGCCGAATGCTGCGAACTTTTCGTCGATAGGATAGGGAGAATTGACTTCTTCAACTGTGCCGTCAATCTGAAGATTGTTGTTATCAACGATTGCAACAAAGTTGTCAAGCTTCTTTGCTGCTGCGAACATTGCAGCTTCCCATACCTGACCTTCCTGAATTTCACCGTCACCAAGAATTGCATAAACTCTGAATGCATCGCCTGCAAACTTTGAGCCGAGAGCCATACCTGCCGCAGCTGAAATTCCCTGACCAAGTGAACCTGTACTCATATCAACACCGGGAACATAGTTCATATTGGGATGTCCCTGAAGGTATGAATCACTCTTTCTGAGAGTTTTGAGGTCTTCTGTGGGGAAGAAACCTGCATTTGCAAGAGCTGCATAAAGTGCGGGTGCAGCGTGGCCCTTTGAAAGAACAAGTCTGTCTCTGTCAGCCTTTTTGGGTTCAGCCGCATCAACATTGAGTTCACATCTGTAAAGGAAAGCCAGAACATCTGCGATTGAAAGAGAACCGCCGGGATGACCTGATTTTGCATTGAATGTTCCCTCGATGACACCCTTACGGATATTTACAGCATCGAGAAGAAGCTGTTTTTTTACGTTTGCGTCCATGTTATCACTCCTATGATAATGAATAATATTTTAACTTACTGTAACTTTCAGAATCTCAACCCTGTTAAAAAGTCTGGGGACTAAGTAATACCCCTCAAGACCCGTCGAAAGGAACATTTTTGTTCCGCAGATATCGTGTTCACCCTTATAGTATTCGGGAAGAAAACCCTGCTCGGGAGCAAAAACTCCGCCAAACAACGGAATCTGCCATATACCGCCGTGGTCGTGACCGCAGAAAACGGCATCAAATTTCCAGTTGTCATCTGTATATATAAAAGTATTCGGTCTGTGCATCATAAGAAGGCTCAGACTTTCTGTGTTTTCAAACTCTTTAAGATATTTATAAACGGGCGATGCATACCAAAGCTCACCGTAATCTTCTTCATATATGCTATGGTCAAAAATTCCGCCTATACGGATTTTTTGTCCTTTTATTTCAATATCGGCAATCTCACCGTCAAGCACAGTAACACCTGCATTCTCTGCATATTGTCTGTAACTTTCACCGGTACGCATATCAAATCTCAGATCATGATTTCCCGGTGACATATAAACAGGAGCTATACCACAAAGAGCTTTGAACGTTGCAATTGTTCTGTCTGTATTTGTTTTTCCGTGATGCATATCAAAGAAATCGCCGGCAAGAAGTATCACGTCGGGATTTGTATCCCTGACGGTTTTCACAAGACGGCAATTATCCTTACCGAACACGGAAAAATGCAGATCAGACAACACCGTAACAGTCAGCGGACTGTCGGTTTTGCCTGTATTGAGTGTATATTCAGTTGTTTTGATTGCAAGTTCGGAATAAGCGGCACATCCGAGAGCAACAGCCCCCGCAACACCCGCCATACCGAAAAGATGTTTCATTTTCATAACTTTTTAATTTTTTTAAGAAAATCAGTAAAATACTCCGGCAGGTCAGATGTAAATTCCATATACTCCCCTGATGTGGGGTGGACAAATCCGATAACGCGTGCGTGGAGACACTGTCCTTGCAGACCATAGGTATGTTTTGCATCACCGTAAACAGTATCCCCTGCAACGGGATGTCCCATTGACGCAGCATGGACTCTTATCTGATGAGTTCTGCCTGTTTCAAGACGGAATCTGCAATGACAGAAACCGTTGAATCTTTCAATTACTTCATAATGTGTGACGGCATTGCGAGGATTAAGCCCGTTTATTGCTTGTTTTTTTCTGTCGTGAGGACTTCTGCCGAGAGGACGGGCAATAGTTCCTTTTTCCTCTCTGAAATTACCCACAACAACGGCTTCATACTCTCTTTTGAAACTGTGAACCTGAATCTGCTCCGCCAGTGCAATATGAGCCTTATCATTTTTTGCAACTATAAGCAATCCGCTTGTATCTTTATCTATACGATGAACAATCCCCGGACGGATAACACCGTTTATTCCGGAAAGACTGTCACCGCAGTGATACATAAGCGCATTTACAAGTGTACCCGAATAATTTCCGGGAGCAGGATGAACAACCATATCCTTTGGTTTGTTGACCACAAGAAGATCATCATCCTCATAAATAACATCAAGGGGGATGTTTTCGGCTGTGACATCAAGAGCTTTCGGCTCCGGAATTTCAGCTACAACAACATCACCCTGCTTCAGTTTTATACTTTTGGCGGCAGTTTTTCCGCCAACGGTTACCTTGCCGTCAGCAATCAGTTGCGATGCAACCGAACGTGAAAGAGATGAACTGTCAGAAAGAAATTTATCAAGTCTTACACCTGATGCATTGACGGTAAATTCAAGAATTTCCATCTGTTTTCTCCTTCTTTTTCTGTTTTTCTTCTTTAATCATATCATAAATAAGATATCCGCTGAGAGAAAAACATCCGACAACAACAAGAATATCCGCAAAATTAAAAACGGGAAAATCAATAAAAAGTGTCTTTATATAATCCACAACATATCCTTGAGCAAAACGGTCAATAAGATTTCCCGTTCCGCCTGCAAGAATAAGCACTGAGCATACATTTATAAACTTACCCTGTGTTTTACCGAACAAAAGGAAAAGCACACCTGCCGCAATTATTATAAGAGTAACAACCGACAGGAGCATTGTTGAATCAGAAAAAGCGCTGAACGCCGCCCCTGTATTTTCGGCATATGCAAGTCCTATAAAGTTCTTTATAAGAACAACATCATCTTTTGCCTTAAGATGATGCACGGCAAGAACCTTGAACCACTGATCGAGCAGAACAAGTACAGCCGCAGACACCATCTGAACAGCAAAAACAATATATTTTTTTGATTTAGTCATTATCTTTTCTTTTTCTTCTTTTTACGTGATGAACGATTTTCTTTTTCAGCCTGTTTCTGCTGTCTTCTTTCTTCATCTACTTCAAAGATGCTGAAATCAATTTCAAAATCATCATCTGCATTTTCCTGAGTAAACACGGGAGAGTCAAGATCTATTTCCTGAAAATCGTCATCAGAAATTTCGTCTTCTCCGTTGTCTGCAGGAACTTCGGGAACGAATTCCTTTACATCGTCAATTGATTCCCAATCGTTATCGATTGAATCCCAGTCATCATCGAAAAGAGAATCTTCTTCTGCTGCTTCAGGTTCGAAAATTTCAACAAAATCATCATCAGCAAAGTCGTCTTCCTGAACAGTTTCTTCTGCTGCGATTTCTTCTTCAGCAGTTTCTTCGGCAACTTCCTGTGTTTCTTCCTGAGCAACTTCTTCATTCAGATCAGAAATTTCCTGTGCATCATCAAAATCAAAATCGAATTCAAATTCGCCGTCAACATCAACTTCAACGGCCTCTTCTGCTTCTTCCTGCAGAACTTCTTCCTGAACATCAGCTTCTTCTGCTTCAACTTCTTCTGTTTCAGCAACTTCTGCTGTTTCTTCTGTTTCAGGAACATAAACTTCTTCCTGAGCAACAGGTTCTTCTGCCTCTTCAATTATTTCTTCTTCAGCTGCTTCTTCAGCTACTGCAGGTTCTGCAATTTCTTCTGTCTCTTCAGCTGCAGCAACTTCTTCTGCAATCTCTTCTTCAGCAATTTCTGCCTCAGCTTCTTCAGCTGCAGGTTCTTCTTCGATTACTGTTTCTTCAACTGCAACTTCTTCAGCTTCTGCTGCTTTTACAGTTTCAGCAGTTGCATCTGCTTCAGTCTGAGACTGTACAGCAGCTTCTTCCTGCTGTTTTTCTTTTTCTGCTTCCTGTTCAATGATTTCATGAGTTGCCTTGAGTAACTCTTCTGAATCAATACCGAAACACTTAAGAACAGCTTCAATATTTTCTTCTGCAACAGCACTTTCAAGAGCCTGACTGTCTGTTACAAAAACAGTTTCATCAGCTGCAAGAGGTGTTGAATCGGGAAGTTCACTCATTGATACAGCACTGACTTTTTCATAAACATCATCAGCAGCAGCTTTTACTGCTGTGTATCTTGAAACAGCAGCCTCAATAGCACTGTTGATTGTTTCAAGGTTCATATGAAGCTCATCATTGATTCTGTTTACATCTGTCTGAGCCTTAAGAAGCATTCCTGCCGCTGCAGCCTTTGCCTTTTCTGTAAGATTCTTTACATATGTTTCAGCTTCAGTCTTTATAGCCTTTGCTTCTTCATGAGCCATTTTGATATGTTCGGCTTTATAGAGATCACCAAGTTTTATCTGATCATTTTTATATGTATCGGCAAACGCAACCTGCTCTGCCTTGTATGAATCAGCAAAAGTTACCTGCTCATCTCTGTAAGAATCTGCATAAGCAATCTGTTCCTGTTTATAATCATCGGCAAATTTTGTCTGTTCGTTTTTGTAATCGTCAACAACCTGATTCTGTTCATTTCTGTAATCGTCTATGAACTTTGCCTGCTCATTCTTATAGTCATCAATAAGCTTTGTCTGCTCATTTTTGTACTCGTCAATGAGCCTGAACTGTTCTTCTTTATAAAGAACAGCATCCTTTTTCATTTCAAAAGCTTCAGTTTTAAGAGCTTCAGCCTCTGTCTTTGCCTTGTGTGCATCTGCAATGATTTCGTCTGCAATAACCTGAGCCTTGCCCACTGCTTCATCAACAATTTTATCTGCAGTTACGGTTGCTTCCTTGATAACTGAATCAGCATTTTCGTTGATTTCATCAATTGTGTGCTGAATTCCTGCTTTTGCACCGTCTACAGTTGCCTGAGCCTGAGCATTTGCATTGTCAATTATAACCTGAGCTTCTTTTTCCGCTGCAGCTTTTGCTTCATCAAGAGCAGACTCTGCTTTTTCGGTAAGCTCTTTTGCCTTTTCCTGCGCCTCAGCAATAATCTTATCTCTGTCAGCATATATTTCGTTTGAACGGTCTCTTGCGTCATTAACGATTTTTCTGCCTTCGTTTTTTGCAGCTTCAATCATTTTAGCAACAACAGTTTCCGCACCTGCAATAGTCTGCGCAGCTGTTTTCTGTGCAGTAAGCAGAGTTTCTGTCATATAGCTTTCATTACGCTTGTATTCATCAAGCTTTTTTGCAAAGATTGTAAGACGTCTTACAATTTCCTTATTTTCATTGAATAACTCTTCGTAAGCGAGAGCTGTCTTTTCAACAAATGAATCAACACTTTCTGCAGAATATCCGCCCTCGGGAAGAGATTCAAAACTGTGTTTTCTGATTTCTTCAGCAGTCATTTCTTTTACCGTCCTTCATTATACAAAGTATACGCCGTTATTTTCAAGTTCATAAAGCAAGTCGCCCATAACATCAACATTATACGGTGTGATGATAAAAGTGCTTTTTGCGATTTTCTTGATTTCACCGTCGTTTGCATAAGCAACACCGCTGAGGAAGTCAAGAAGTCTGAGAGCCTCTTCTTTACTTGTTGACTCAAGATTGAGAACGATAGTTCTCTTTTCGTTAAGATTATCTGCGATTTCTCTTGCATCTGAGAATTTTTCAGGTTTTGTGAGTACAACCTGAAGTTTTGCTGTTGTGTGAATATCAACAACCTTGCTTGAATGACCTACAGTGCTCTTGAATGATGAGCGTGACTGTGAAGGTCTTTCAAAAGTAGCAAGATTATAATCATCTCTTACAACTGATTTTTTAACTGTTTCACGCTTGGGTTTTACAGTTTTTTCTTCTTCCTGTAAAACATCATCCTCTTCGATTTCATCATCGTCATCAAAATCCGGTTCTGGAGCGTCCATGTAAGTTTTAAATTTTTCCCAAATTCCCATTTTAACATTATCCTCTCTATATCAATTAAAAAATTAACGTAATTTACAGGTAAATGCGGGGTCCGAATATTGCAGAGCCGACTCTTACGAGATTTGAACCGCAAAGAATAGCCTCTTCATAATCGCCCGACATTCCCATTGACAAAATGTCCATACTTACATTATCTATGTTTTTATGTCCAATGTCAATAAACAGTTTATACATTTCATCAAAAAATTTTCTTAAATCGGAAGAATTTTCACAAATGGGCGGAATTGTCATAAGACCTTTTATATGAATATGTTTCATTTCTGCAATTTCATAAAAAGATTCCATAAACAGAGACTTGTCCATTCCCGTTTTGCTCTCTTCATCACCGACATTAAGTTCAATGAGCACATTTGCCGTCATATTGTTTTTTTCAGCCTGACGCTCAATCTCTTTTGCAAGGGAAACGCTGTCAACCGACTGAATCATATCAACTTCTGTTATGATTTTTCGCACCTTGTTTGACTGCAGATGCCCTATCAGATGTTTTTCAACTTTTTCAAGCTGCAACGCATCTTTTTTTGAAAGAAATTCCTGAACCTTGTTTTCGCCTATAAGATCAATACCGCAGCTGATCGCATGATTTATGTACACAGGATCAACTGTTTTGGTAACAGCCATAAAACGGACTTCATTTTCTTTTCTTCCGCTTTTAAGAGTTGCCTCATTTATCTGATTTTTTATAAACTTTACATTTTCACGGATATCATTGAATTTTTGTTCCAAAACTACACCTCCCGAAGCATAAATCTTATTTAATTTTTCAGCAGTCTGCCGTGGGAAAGATCTCTGCCTTCGATTATATATTCATCATAAAGATGAAGATATTTCGAAGTCTGACCGTCCTTGACAATCTCACTGTCTTTATAAGGATCAGCAACAATACTGTAATCGTCTGTTGAGAAAATGATTTTTATTTTACGGAAATACATATATCCGCCGGATACTATGTAAACACCTTTTTCATTATCTTCATTTACGCGTATTGCTCTGTTATCAACACGATAGCCCTCATACTCTTCAACATTTATAACCGCTGATTCACATCTGAGTGTTGCAAGCTCCTCATTCATCATATTACATTTGAATACAACCAACGATTTACCCATTTCACGGTCAGAAGAAATAATATAAACCTGAGCTTTTATATCGTCAACTGAAGAATCGGGGAATGTTATTGTGTACCGGCTGCCTTCATGAAGCGAATTTATATCTGATGTATTCACCACACATGCAAGATACCAGTAATAACCGTGAACAAGTCTGCCTGCCGCATTCGGACTTATCGGCTGCGGATCGGAAGCAATTGCAGCGTTGACATCTGCAATGGTCCATTCTGCAACATCAGAATAACTGAGGGTATTTTCATAACCGTCAGAACCTGAAATGTAGTAACCTGTTCCGCCTGATTTGATTTCTTTATAGTTCGCTGCTTCGGAAGACAAAGCAGCGTATTCCGCATTCAGCTGATTTATTGTCTGCGACAAATCAAGCTGTACTCCCGTTGCAGTCTGTTTTGATGTTATTGCATCGCGCATATCTTTCTGATTCTCTTCAAGTCCGGAAAAATCGCCTGATGATATCATAGCTGAAAAAGAATAAAGATTATCGATTATCTTTTCGTCATAAACAGCGGTATCACCTACGATACTGCTTGAAGCATTCAGCAGACTTCCGTAATAATCAAGCAGTTCTCTTATTTCACCCATACGAATGATTTTACCTGCTGAATCGCTGTTTGAAAAAGAATAGGCAACCGTATCATTAACACTGACTCTTGTTCCGTCTTTTACTGCCGAAACAACATTACTGCCTTTTTCTGTTATTATCTTTTCATCTCTTACAACAAACATATCCACAGCCAGCTGTCTTGCTGAACTGTCTGCAAAAGCAACTTCTGTTTTAAGTTCATTACCCTGTGCAAACATATATATCTGATAGCCCACAAACATAAGTATAACAACGCCGAAAAGTGTTATTCCGACAATTGAAGCTACACTCAGCTGTCTGTTTTTTGTTTTCTCATTTTTCAAAACAATCATCCTTTGAGAAATTCTTTTACTCTTTCGATTGCAGTATTTATAAATTCCGTATCCATGTCAGGACAAACAACAAATTTATCTTCATTGCGTCTGAACCAGGTCATCTGTCGTTTTGCATAATGTCTTGTTTCTTTTTTCAGGCTGTCGAGAGCATCCTGCAAAGTGCATTCACCTTTAAAAAACGGTTTAAGCTCCTTATAACCTATAGCCTGTCTTGCTGTTGTTTCTTCTCCGAGCATAATAAATTTTTCTGCTTCTTCAAGAAGACCGTTTTCAACCATTATATCAACACGTTTTTCAATACGGTTGTAAAGAATCTGTCTGTCCGAATAATCAATGTTTATATATAATGTAATATAATCGGAGCCTTTTTCTCTTGACCTGACTTTTTGCTGAGAAATTGTCTCACCCGTCAGATAATAGACTTCCAGTGCCCTCATTATTCTTCCTGCATTGTTCACATGAAGTGTTTTTGCAGTTTCGGGATCGATTTTGTACAATTCTTCAAGCAATACGGCTGCGCCTTCGGATTCAAGACGTGCCTTAAGTTTATTTCGCGTTTCACTGTTATCGGGAACATAACTGAAATCAATACCGTAAAGCAAAGAATCAATATAAAGTCCTGTTCCCCCTGCTATAACGGGAATTTTGCCTCTTGCAGTTATATCATCGATGCATTTTTTTGCATCACTTACAAACTGCGCAACAGAATATGTTTCGGAAGGATCAAGAATACTGATAAGATGATGGGGAATACCCTGCTTTTCCTCTTCCGACGGCTGTGCTGTTGCAATTGTCATGCCCCTGTAAACCTGCATGGAATCAGCCGAAATTATTTCACCGTAAACAGCCTTTGCAATTTCAATTGCAAGTGAAGTCTTACCCGATGCGGTAGGACCTGTTACTGCTATTATTTTTGTCTTTTCCATCAGCCGTTTCTCCCGAAGAGCTTTTTGATTTCATATTCTGACATAGAGAACATTACAGGTCTGCCGTGGGGACAATATCTTACATCTTCATCGGCAAAAACTTTTTTTACAAGGTCTTCCATTTCAAAAAGAGAAATATTATCACCTGCTTTTATTGCAGCTCTGCAAGCTGTTGAATGATAAAGCCAATCTAGTTTTTCAGGCTCGGGATCTGATGTATTCTTTGCAAGTTTATCTGCAATTTCTGCCACAATCGCAGAAACATCCGCATCTGACAGCTCAGTGGGGCACTCGGTAACCCTTACGGTGCCTTCGCCGAAATCATCAACACAATAACCTGATTTTTCAAATACATCAAGATTGCTGATAACGGCATTATAATCCCTGACGGAAAGTGTTACCGTTACAGGAGTCATGAGTATCTGAGAAAAAACGGTTCTGTCCTGCTTTTTGAGTGAATTAAAAATCATTCTTTCGTGTGCTGCGTGTTTATCCACAAACAGCAGTTCTTTTTTTGTCTGAACGAGTATATATGTATTGAAAGCTTCACCTATCACCTTAAAATCGGGAATGACAGCTTCCTTTTTTTCTTCTTTTTTTTCAATAATTTCCTGAGGTTCTTCTTTTATTATCGCAACTTCAGGTTCTTTTTTTATTTCTTCCGTTTTGACCTGAGTTCTGCACATTCCCAGAACATCTTCTTCATCTTCAAAAGAAAATGCGGGTTTTGGCACTTCCCTTACCACGGGTACAGGATTATACTGCGGTTTTGCGACAAAATCCTTTTTTATTCCCTTGTACATTTCTTCTACAGGGGGAACTTCTTTCTTTTCTGAAGATGTATCAACAGAAAGTGAAATTTTTTCTGTTTTTACAGGCATTTCAACCTGTCTTATCTCTGTTTTCGGAATAAACAGATGGTCATTTCTTCTGACTTCGGTTTTTATTTTAACGGGAGTGTCACCGCGCTGCAAAGCCGAAACTGCCGAGAAGTAAATTGCATCATAAACAGGTTTTTCCGAAGCAAAACGGATCTGTGTTTTTGCAGGATGCACATTTACATCAACCATTGATGGGTTGACTTCAAGAAAGAGAACACATGCGGGATATTTACCCGTCATTATCTGATTTTTATATGCATTATCAAGAGCAGATGCCGCAACGGGCAGTTTTACATATCTGCCGTTTACAAAAACATGCTGCATTGTTCTGTTTGCTCTTGAATGAACGGGTTTTGAAATAAATCCTTTTACGGATATACCTCCGGATTCTCCGTCACATTCAATAAGTCCGGAACCGAAATCTCTGCCGTAAACCTCATTTATAACCGTTACAAGTCTTCCGTCACCGGGAGTAAACAAAGTTCTTTTGTTATCCTTTATAAACGTAATGCTGATTTCAGGATGTGACAATGCAATTTTTGACACAACATCGGAAACATAACTTCCCTCGGTCATATCTTTTTTAAGAAATTTCATTCTTGCAGGCGTGTTGTAAAAAAGATCACGGATCATAATAGTTGTTCCGTCAGGACACCCTGCTTCGGAAAGGTCCTGCTCTTCACCGCCTGAAATGCTGTATCTTGTTCCGATTTCTTCATCTTCGGTTTTTGTAAGCATTTCAACATGAGCCACGGCAGCAACCGATGCCAGTGCTTCACCTCTGAATCCGAGAGTGAAAATAGCATCAAGGTCTTCCTGAGTACTGATTTTGCTGGTTGCATGGCTGATAAATGCCACTCTTACATCTTCACGGGAAATACCGCATCCGTTATCAGTTATACGAATGTAGCGGACACCGCCGTTTTTTATTTCGACGGTAATTTTTGTACTGCCGGCATCAATGGAATTTTCCATCAGTTCTTTTACAACACTGGACGGTCTTTCCACTACCTCACCTGCCGCAATAAGATTTGCAAGCGATTTTGAAAGAATATTAATTTTTGGCAACGGAAAACCCTCCTTTTTAATGAATAATATCGGGCAGAGCACTCGCACCCTATTTTAACGGAATTTTTGCATTATCATTGAAGATTGTTTTTTATTTCATAAATTTTAGTCAATGCTTCAATGGGAGTGAGTGTATTGACATCGAGCATTTTAAGCTCATTGATAATATCATCGTTAATATTTGAAGCAAAGGACATCTGCGGTTCAGCCTCTGTATATACAGTCTGCTGACGGACAACAGGTGCAGCACCGTTTTCTTCAAGTTCACAAAGAATTTCTCTTGCTCTGCCCACAACACTTCTGGGGATTCCTGCAAGCTGAGCTACTTCAATACCGTAACTGCCGTCAGCTCCGCCCCTTACAATTCTGCGAAGGAAAGTTATTTCTTCGCCTCGTTTTTTTACTGAAGTATTGTAGTTTTTAACACCTGACATTTTTTCTTCAAGCTCTGTCAGTTCATGGTAGTGAGTTGCAAAAAGTGTTTTTGCACCGAGCTTCTTTTTATCCGTAACATATTCAAGAACAGCTCTTGCGATACTCATTCCGTCGTATGTGGATGTACCTCTGCCGATTTCATCAAGAATTATAAGGCTTTTTGAAGTTGCATTTTTAAGAATTGATGAAACTTCACTCATTTCAAGCATGAAAGTTGACTGACCTGCTGCCAGATCATCCGATGCACCGACACGGGTAAAAATAGAATCAACAATGCCGATTCTTGCACTTCTTACAGGAACAAAAGAACCTATCTGCGCCATAAGAACAATTATAGCAACCTGACGCATATATGTGGATTTACCTGCCATATTGGGGCCGGTTATTATTGCTGTTCTGTTTTCGGAAGAATCAAGAAGAGTATCATTGGGGACAAAAGGTGCACCGTCGAGGAATTTTTCAACAACGGGATGTCTGCCGTCTCTTATATCGATAACATCTGAATTATCAACTTCTGGGCGTTCATATCCGTTTTCGACAGCAGCTTTTGCAAATGAACATATAACGTCAAGTCTTGCAAGTGCATCTGCCGTATTTCGCATACGTGCCTGAGCATCGCCCACTTTTTTTCTTATGCTTACAAAAATTTCATACTCAAGATTCACTATTCTTTCCTGCGCACCGAGAACTTTTGATTCAAGTTCCTTAAGCTCGGGAGTTATATATCTTTCGCAATTTGCAAGCGTCTGTTTTCTTATATATGTATCGGGTACGAGTTCCTTATATGAATTGAGAATTTCAATATAATAACCGAAAACCCTGTTATAGCCGATTTTAAGTTTTTTGATTCCTGTTTTTTCCTGCTCACGCTCTTCGATTGCAGTAAGGAATTCCTTGCCGCCCGAAACAATTTCACGAAGCGAATCAAGCTCTTCATTGAAACCGTTTTTGATCATTTTACCTTCTCTTACGGTAAAGGGAGGTTCGTCGCAGATTGCATTATCAATAAGCGTGCAGATATCTTCAAGTGTATCAAGCTGCATATAAACTTCTTTCATAAGTTTTGACATACAACCCGAAAGCATATTTTTTATTGACGGAATTTTTGCAAGTGTCTGCGAAAGAGCCTTAAGCTCCTTAGCATTTGCAGTACCGTAAACCACTCTTGTAAGAATACGTTCAATATCACTTACGCCTGAGAGAAGCTGAGTAACGTCATCACGAAGCTGAGTTTCTTCAAAAAGTTCACTTACGGCATTCTGTCTTGATATGATTGCAGGAACGCTCAGAAGAGGCTGTTCAATCCATGTTCTGATAAGTCTTTTGCCCATGGGTGTTTTTGTTCTGTCAAGAACCCACAGCAATGAACCTTTTTTCTCGCGTCTGCGCTGAGTTTCGCACAGTTCAAGATTCATTCTTGCCGCAGCATCAAGATTCATGAACTTATCGTTATTGAAAACATCAACCTGAGTTATGTTTGCAAGGCTGTGTTTCTGCACATCTGAAAGATAGCGCATTGCGGCACCGAGTGCAGTTACAGCCATATCTTTTGAATCGAGCTGAAGCTCTTCAAGATTTTTTCCGAAATGTGTCTCAACAACATTTTTACAATCAGCATAATCGGTATCGTTTTCACCGAGCATTTCGGCTACAACTTCCATACGCTTTGTGATATAGTCCTTGAGTCTGCTCATTCCCGAAACAAATCTGTTGTAAAGTATTTCTGCCGGCATAAAACGTGCAAGCTCATTTATTACCAGTTCATCTGTATTTTTGCCTGTAAACATTGCAGTATGAATAACACCGGTTGAAATGTCGGAAAAACATACACCGCACTTTTCTTTATCTGCAACAATACAGCCGAGATAATTGTTTTTGCCCTCATCGAGCATATTGCTTTCAATTACGGTGCCGGGAGTATGAACTCTTATAACATCTCTTGTTACGATACCTTTTGCCTTTGACGGATCTTCCATCTGTTCGGCAACGGCAACTTTATAGCCTTTGCTTACAAGCTTTGCAATATAGCCATCTGCAGCATGGAAAGGAATACCGCACATGGGTGCTCTTTCTTCCTGACCGCAATCCCTGCCTGTGAGAACAAGTTCAAGTTCTCTTGATGCAGTTTTTGCATCATCAAAGAACATCTCATAAAAGTCCCCCAGACGGTAGAACAGAATAGAGTCAGGGTATTTTTCCTTGACTTTGAAATATTGCTGCATCATAGGTGTAAATTCTGCCATTCTGTTCTTCCTTCCTTTTTAATGGGATTTAAAATTTTTCGTTTTTTGTAATTACGAATTACGCATTACGAATTATGAATTGATTTATCAGGCGCATCCGGCGCAAGTTGAGCATGAACCTGAACAGCTTGACTGTGCTGCAGGATCACATGTTGCGGGGTCTTCACCGTTAACAACCATTGAAAGAAGCTGCATAACATAGTTCATCATGTCGTCAACATCCTGTCTTGCGCTTTCGTAATTTTTCATGTTTTCGTTGAGCATAACTTCTGTGTAGACTTCACGGAATTCCTTGTCGTAACCGTTCATCTTTTCTTCGTTAGCTTCGCCTTCTGCTTCTACCTGATATGACATCTGGATAAGGTTAAGTTTGCCGATAAGTGCATTGAGTGCATCGTCTTTATCGTTAGCTTCCTTTGCTGCCATGAGTTTTGCATATCTCTCGTCTGCCTGAATAGCCTTGCCGAGTTCTCTTGCTGCTTCAATTACTGTCATTTTAAAAATCTCCTTTTATTTAATGCATAAAGCATAATTTATTATTTTATTTTCCCATACAGAATCCATGTTTTGGCTTCTGTTACTTCTATATCGGCAAACTGACCGATAAGTTCGTTTCCGCCCTCGAATTCTATAGAAATGTTTCCGCCGGTTCTGCCTGTGAGATAACCTTCTCTTTCGTTGGGTTCAACAAGCACCTTGTAAACCTTGCCGACCATTGATGCGGTGCGTCTTGCTGCGATTTTTTCCTGCGCTGCGCACAGTTCTCTGAACCACTTTGACTTTTCGGCATATGTGACGGGGTCATCCATTTCAGCCGCCTTTGTTCCCACACGTTTTGAGTAAATGAATGTGAACAATGAAGTATACTCAACTTCTTTTATAAGACTGATTGTTTCCTGAAGCTCTTCATAAGTTTCCCCGGGGAAGCCTACGATTATGTCACTTGTGATTGAAAGATCGGGCATTTTTTCCTTGGCATATCTGATTAAATCAAGATACTGCTCACGGGTGTAACGTCTGTTCATTTCATCAAGAACTCTGTTGCTGCCCGACTGCACGGGAAGGTGCAGATGTCTTGCAACTTTTTCGCACTCTGCCATTGTGTCAAGAAGTTCATAAGTGCAGTCTTTGGGATGAGAAGTCATAAATCTGATTATAAAGTCACCGTCGAGTGCATTTATCTCACGGATAAGCCCCGAGAAGTTCATTCCGCAATCGGGATTCTTGCCGTAGGAATTGACATTCTGACCCAGCAGTGTAATATCCTTTGCACCGTTTGCAATAAGCTCTTTTGCCTCTTTTATGATATCTTCGGGAAGTCGGCTTCTTTCTCTGCCCCTTACATAAGGAACAATGCAGTATGAACAGAAGTTATTGCATCCGTACATAATGGGAAGCCAAGCCTTTGCGCCTCTGTCACGCTCTGTGGGAAGCCCTTCTGCAATATTTCCTTCGCATTCTTCTGTTTCAAAAACTCTTTTACCTCTCGAAAGTACCGTATAAAGCATTTCGGGGAGCTTATGAATTGCAAATGTTCCGAAAACAAGATTTACATAAGGGTAACTCTTTTTGATTCTTTCGGAAACGTGTTTCTGCTGCATCATGCATCCGCAAAGGACAATAATCATATCCTTGCGTTTTTCCTTAATGGGCTTGAGAGCACCCACATTTCCGAAAACACGGTCTTCCGCATGTTCGCGCACTGCACAGGTGTTAAAAAGAACAAGATCCGCATCATCGGGTGTATCGGTAAAACCGTAACCCATTTCACGAAGCTGTCCTTTAATCCTTTCACTGTCAGAAACATTGCCCTGACAACCGTAGGTGTGAACATACGCCTTGGGAGAGTCACCGTAACGTGACAGAAGAACGGTGTTCACAAGACTTATATATTTCCCCTGCCTCTGAATTTCGGCAGGCGGCACAAAAACGTTTTTTCTTTCGCTGTTTTCCAAACAGAATCCTCCGTATACTTTCAGATATACTTTAACTTGTATATTATAATATAAATAAATTCAATTGTAAACAGTTAAAATTAATTTTATATACAAATTTGTGTTTACATATTGCAATTTTTGGTTCTATTTGTTAAAATATATAATCATTGAACATTTTTTGAAAGGTGACGAAAAATAATGAAATTAACAAAAAAAGTTTTTGCAGTTATTTTAGCAATGCTTATGCTTACAGCAACATTCGTTCTTTCAGCATCTGCAGATGCATCCGATTACACTCTCAAGTTTGACGAAAACGGCGAGTTCAAAATCATGATGTTTGCAGACAGCCAGGATGACGATGAACTTGAAGAAACAACACTTCAGCTTATGAAAGAAGCTCTTGCAACATACGAACCTGATCTTGTTATCTACATGGGTGACAACTCTGTTGCTCCCGGTGAAAAGCAGGCAGACGCTATTGCAGCTATCGTAGCTCCTGTTGTTGAAGCAGGTGTTCCTTTTACAGTTGTTTTCGGTAACCACGATCAGGAACAGGGCGTTCCCAATGAATACCTTCTCAACGAATATCAGAAGTACGCAGGCTGTCTTGCAGTTGACGTTGATCCCGACCTTTACGGTTGCGGTAACCACAACCTCACAATCCTCTCATCAGACGGAACAAAAACAGCTTTCAACCTCTGGATGATCGACTCAGGTACATCAACTGAAGAAGCAGGCGGTTACGATTACGTAAGAGAAGACCAGATCAACTGGTACAAGGAAACAGCAGCTGCTCTTGCAGCTGAAAACGGCGGTGAAGTTGTTCCCGCAATGAGCTTCCAGCACATCATCGTTCCCGAAGTTTATGATGCTCTCGGCATGATCAAAATCCCCTTCGGTCTCAGTGAATGGACATTTGAAGGTCAGGCATATCTTCCCGTTCCCAACTTCGGTTCATACACAGGCTACCTCTTTGAGCCTCCCTGTCCCTCACACATCAACGGCGGTCAGATGGATGCATGGCTTGAAACAGGCGACGTTATCGCTACTTTCTACGGTCATGACCACATCAATGACTTCACAACAAACTACAAAGGTGTTGACATCACAACTGTTCCCACAGTAGGCTGCAACTCATACAGCAACGACCTCAACAGAGGTGTGGGTCTCATCACTCTTGATGAAAATGATCTTTCAACATACGAATACGAAGCACTCCGCATGTACGATTTCGCTCTTGCAGAAGATTCAGAAATCCTCAACTGTGACGGTGCTCTCAGCAAGTTCGAATATCAGCTCAACAAGTTCTTTGACGCTTTCCTTACAAAGCTTCACAATCTTGTTTCATCATTTTCTTTCTCTTTTGGCATCTAATAAGACTTGAATAATTATGATAACCATGCTATACTTAGCATGGTTATTTTTTTACCGAAAAAATTCACATTACTGACGGGAGATGATAAAAAGTGCAAACTGAATATTCTTTCAGACGTTCCGTTGTTGCGTTACTGATGGTATTTACCCTTATTTTCGCAGGAACACCTGAAATTTCATCCCACGGTATTTCTTCCCCCGACAAAACCATAAATACACCTCAGCAAGAAATTATTTCTGCAATCTCTACGCAGAACGAAACTGACAAAAACACATACGGTACTCAGTCACCTGACAAACAGCAGACAGTTTCCGACATAAAAACAGAAATAATTGATGACTCTGCAGACGAAGTTACTCAGAACACAGTTGAAACACAGTCATCAAACACACCTCAGCAGACAGATACACAGGAACCGGTCAGCACAACACAGAAACTTCCCGAAGAACCCTTTGCAGAGATTTTACCCGGAACAAAAGAAGAAAACACAACTGTTATTCATACAGATAATGTTATTGAAAGCATCAGCGACAATATAGTTACTGCACCGTCTTACACAGAAAAAGAAAATGTAAATATTATCCCTGCTACCGTAAACAATACAATTATGGACTCTCTGCAGTCGGTAATAACAACAAATATTTATACTTTTTCCGTAACGGAGCGCGGAGCAGTTATATATGCATTCAATCACATAAATTCAGAAGTAAAATCTGCCCTTTGGTATATCACTCTTTATGAGGAATATTCGCCCGACGGCAGCGGCAGAACCGTTGATTACAGAGCTATAAACACTGTTTCATACACATCAATCGGAACAGGCATACGTTCAGCTTCCATAGGTGTTCTTCCCGGCAATTACAGAATCGAAGTTGAATGCATAAGCGGTTATACTCAGGAAAAATACCATCTTGCAATCGGTTTTGCAGAAACATCCTTCTACGAAACAGAACCTAATAATACTGCTTCAAGATATACCGAATTATCCCCCGGAACAACCATAAACGGCGCTGCTTCTGTTTACAAAGACAATACAACAGACACCGATTACTACATGTTCCGCATAACAGATACGGGCTATTCAGTTCTTTATTTCTCCCATGAAGGTGCTGTTGATAATAACAGTTCTGCAATTGCATGGAAAATAAGCATCAGCGATCTTGAGGGCAATGTTTATTACGACACTTCCACAACGGCAGAAAAAACAGAAATCAACAGTGGTATTATCGGTCTTCCGCCCGGATATTATTTCGTAACTGTCAATTCACACATATACAGCAATGTTGCGTATTCAATAAACCTGTCTTTCACGGGAGATTTTTCAATCGAAAGTGAAACAAACGATACTCCTGAAACAGCAACAATGCTTGATGTAAACACCGAAAAAATCGGTTCACTGACATATCGTGACAAAGTTGCGGATAAGGATTATTATTCATTCACAATGAATAACGACGGCTTTATTTCACTGGATTTCATACATTCAGAACTTACAGACACTTACGACGGATGGAACATAAGCCTTCTTGATTCCGCAGGTAAAACCATTTACTCAACAACTTCAAAATGGAATCAGGCAATAACAAAAACTCCAGATATCGGTCTTCCCGAGGGAACGTATTATATAAAAATCGACTCTGACAATCTGTATCACAACAATATTATCTACAGACTTATTCTTGTAATGATTCAGAATAACAATTGGGAAACAGAGCCGAACAATTCACCTGCCGACGCAGATATAATAACTCCCGGCACACCGATTAGCGGTACAATGATTGAAAACGGTACTGATTATGATACCGACTGGTTCAGCTTCAGAGCAGAAAAAGACAGTGTTCTCAGCATTGAATTTTCACACATAAAAACCGATGAAAAGAACAAAGAGGGCTGGTCTGTTTCTGTTATTGACAAGAACGGTAACATCATAAGAAACTTCACTTCCGACTGGGACGAAAGTGAAAAAACAGTACAAATGAATGTAAAAGCAGGTGAATACTACATTATTGTAGAAACCGGACTTTTCTTCAACAGCAGCAGATATATGCTTCTGTGCAACCTGAACTGAATAATGAAAAAGGGGGATTCAACAGGTTCAGCGCCTGAAGAACCCCCCTTTAAAAATGAGATGCGATTTTTCTTTTTTACATCAATACCCAACATCAAAACTTTCAATTAATTATTGACTATTTTCGATAATAATGTTATTATAACTATATATAATTTCAGACTATGTCTGAATATACTCTTAAATAGAGAATGAGGTTAAAATATAATGAAACGGATTTTCAGAACATTATCATTAATACTTGCCGTTACACTTTTACTCTGTTGTATGCCTACAGATATTATGGCATCTGCTGCATCAACATACAATTGGGTAGGTGCATGGGGCACTCCGGCAATTGAAAGCGGTATCGTGCTCGGTGAAGGCGAAAACGGTCTTCATCTTCAGGACTATATCCCTGCCGGAACAACAATGAGAACTGTAATAACTCCCACTATAAGCGGACCGAAAATCAGACTCAAGTTTTCAAACTATTTCAGTTCAAAACCTATAACAATCAATGAAGCAACTGTTGCTCAGACAGGCGCTACAGATGACCTTATTGATACAAAAACCGTAACTCAGGTCACTTTCAACGGTGGCAGAAAATCGGTAACAATTGCTGCAGGCAGTGAAATTTACTCTGATGAAATTACATTCTCAGTAAAGGCACTCAAGAAAATCAGTATCAGTACATATTACAGCAAAACAACATATATGTACACAATCGGTCTTTACAACGGCCTTTCATATATGGCAAGTTCTCTCGGCAACAGAACACATCAGGAGAACATGACTGCTTTTGCTTCAAAACTCACTTTCACATCAGGAACAATCACATACAACACAATTCCTTTCCTTACACGTCTTGATGTTTACGCAAAGGATGCATACAGCGTTGTTGTTCTCGGTGACTCAACCGTTACCAACGAAATTCCTCAGATGCTTGCTGAAAAATGTCAGAAAAACGGTATTACAAACATCGGTTTTGTCATGTCCGGTATTATAGGTAACAGACTCTTTGAAAACGGTACCGGTCTTTTAGGTAAGATTTACGGTGAAGCGCTTCTTGACCGAGTAAATCGAGATGCATTTGATGTTGCAGGCGTAAAATACGTCATTGTCAAAATCGGTATCAATGACGTTCTTCATCCCATGCTTGAGAGTAACAAGGGCAAACTTCCCATGACTACTGCAGAACAGGTTATTCAGGGTTATAAAGATCTGTCCAAGCTCTCCGAGGGCAAAGGTGTTGATATGTACATCTGTACAAGAACACCTTACAAGGGATACGAACGAGCATTCATGGGTTCAAAAGACCTTACCTGGACACAGGCAGGTGAAAATATCCTTCTTAAAATCAACGACTGGGTTAAAAATAAATCAGGTGAGTATTTCAAGGGATATATCGATCTTGATGCAGTAAGAGATCCTAAAGATACAGCAAAATTCCGTGATCATATGACAAGTGACGGTGCACATCTTACAAGATACGGTCAGATTGCCGTTACAGACCTTATTCCCGAAAAAGCTTACGGTGTAAAAACAGAACTTAAGAATTATTCTGAAATTCTTAATATTGACCCCTATGTTGCTCCCGTAACAGCCGTTACAACAACTAAAGCTCCCGTAACAACAACAAAAAAACCTGCTACAACAACAGCTGCCCCCACAACTCAGCCCACAACAGCAGCAACAACAACAAAAATAGCAGAAGAAAATACAACTGCTGAAACAACCACAAAAATAGAAATCGTTGCTCCTTCTGAAATTACAACAAATGCAGCAGTTATTGCACCGACACAGGCAACAACAACTGCACAGAGTGCAAACGAAATTCTTCTTAACGATCAGCAGAACAATAACGATGTAATGGCAGGCGAAATTGTAGACAGCGGCACATCATCAGGCGGCACAAGACAGATTGCAGGTTTTGCAATTCTTGCTGCAGTCGCAGTTGCAATCATCGCAATAGCTGCAGTTATGCTTATAAAACTCAGCCCCGCACCCATCGCAAAAGGCGGTAAAGGCAGAGCAGGCCAGAGAAGAAGAGTATAAATAATCAATAACATAAAAGATACAGTTCGATCTGAACTGTATCTTTTTTTGCAATAAAAAAGAGCTGTATTACGTGATTGAAAAATCTTTGTAATACAGCTTTTGATTATCAGATATTTATTTCTTCTGTTGAACCGAATTCAAGGATATCTGCAATACGTGCACTTGCTTTTCCGTCACCGTAGGGATTTGAAGCATGGCTCATTTTTTCATACTCATCTTTATCATGAAGCAGAGTTTTGAATGTATTGTAAATAAACTCTTCATCTGTGCCCACAAGCTTGAGTGTTCCGGCTTTTATGCCTTCGGGACGCTCTGTTGTATCTCTCATTACAAGAACGGGCTTACCGAGAGAGGGAGCCTCTTCCTGAACACCGCCGCTGTCTGTAAGAATTAGATATGAACGTGCAAGGAAGTTGTGGAAATCAAGAACATCAAGAGGTTCAATAATATGAACTCTGTCATCGTCACCGAATACGGCATTTGCAGCTTCTCTTACAACGGGATTCATGTGAATGGGGTAAATAACCTTTATATCGGGAGTTTCGTCAATGATTCTCTTGATAGCTCTGAACATATTATGCATAGGTTCACCGAGATTTTCTCTTCTGTGGGCTGTGAGCATAATAAGTCTTGAATCCTTTGCCCATTCAAGTTCAGGATGAGTGTAATCATCTCGCACTGTTGTGGAAAGAGCATCAATAGCTGTATTACCGGTAATATAGATTGAATCTTCGCTTTTGCCTTCCTTAAGAAGATTATCCTTTGACATCTTTGTGGGGGCAAAATTGAATTTTGAAATAATACTTACAGCCTGACGGTTGAACTCTTCCGGATAGGGAGAATAAATATTGTATGTACGAAGACCTGCTTCGACGTGACCTATGGGAATCTGCATATAGAAACATGCAAGCGCTGTTACAAATGTTGTGGAAGTATCACCGTGAACAAGAACAACATCGGGCTTAACTTCTTCAAGTACACCCTTGATACCCATAAGAATATTTGTAGTAATATCAAAAAGAGTCTGTCTGTCTTTCATTATTGAAAGGTCGTAGTCGGGAGTAACATCAAATGTATCAAGAACAGCGTCAAGCATCTGTCTGTGCTGACCTGTTACGCAGACAACAGTTTTAATATTCTCTCTTTTTTTAAGTTCCAGAACAAGGGGACACATTTTTATTGCCTCAGGTCTTGTGCCGAATACAAGCATCACAGTTTTCATTTTATCACCTGTTCAATCAATATATTAAAGTCTGTAAGTTCCGTCAAGATTACAGATGTTTCTTGTATCAAGTATAATCTTGCCTTCAAGCTTTGCCATATTTTCTTTGATTTCATCATGACCTACAAGAAGAACAACAAGGTCAACATCGTCAAGGAACGCATCAAAATCATGGTACTGATTTGCAACCATATCTGTGCTGATATAAGGATCGTAAACTTTTACGCCTGTTGCAAGATGTCTTTCCATGCTTTCAAGCATCTGAAGAGTGGGACTTTCACGGACATCGTCTACATTTTCTTTGTATGTCAGACCGTAAAGACCTACCTTTGAAACATCTGTTATTCCGTTTTCTTTCATTATATCATGAATTCTGCCGAGAACAAAGTCAGGCATTGAATCATTTATAAGTCTTGCCTGTTTGATAATGTTTGCAAGACCGGGATAATCACCTACAAGGAACCAGGGGTCAACTGAAATACAGTGACCGCCTACACCGGGACCGGGAGAAAGAATATTTACTCTGGGGTGCTTGTTTGCGATTCTGATAATTTCATAAACATCCATATTATCGCTTCTGCAGATTTTTGCAAGTTCATTTGCAAAAGCAATGTTGATATCTCTGAATGTATTTTCAACAACCTTTGTCATTTCAGCTGTTCTTATATCAGTAACAACAATTTCACCCTGACAGAATGAAGAATAGCATTCCTTCACCTTTTCACCGATTGCAACATCATCCGCACCGATGGTTCTTGAGTTGTGAAGAAGTTCGTAAACCATGTTTCCGGGAATAATTCTTTCGGGAGCATGAACAAGATTAAGATCTTCACCGATTGTAAAGCCGTTTTCTTCAATAACGGGACGAACAAACTTATCAATTGTTCCGGGTGAAACAGTTGATTCAATAACAACAGTTGCACCCTTGGGGCAGACATTCATAACCTGCTTAACAGCTGCAATAACATATGATGCATCAATGCGTTTTGTATCACTGTCATAGGGAGTGGGAACAGCAACGATGTACATATCTGTTTTCTGATATTCTGTTGAGAACTTTATACCGCATTTTACAGCTTCATCAAAAAGCTCGTCCAGACCTTTTTCTTCAAAAGTTGTCTTTCCTGCATTGAGAGTATCAACAAGTGACTTGTTGTAGTCTGTACCTACAACTTCAACACCATGCGCTGCAAACATCAATGCTGTGGGAAGACCGATATAACCAAGACCGATAATATTTATCATTTTTCATCTCTCCTTGACTTTGTCAAATTAAATTCTTTGGTTTTGTGCTTATTCTGAAATATTTTTGCTGAGTCTGATGATAATATCTGAATCTGTACAATCGCTTATAACGGAACTAATTGAACCGAGACTGATATTGTAGGATTCTTCAACTGTTTTTCTGAGTTCATCCGAATCAAAGACAAAATGAATATCATTGTTTTCTGTGCAGCTAAAAATCTCATTCCAGAGCGCTTTTGATTCTTCTTCATCTGTTTCGGATGTGAATTTTTCAATACCTTTGTACCAGATGATAAGTTTTACATTTTCAAGATAATTTCTGAGTGTATTCCAGATATAAGAATTCATGAAATGTACACTGACAGTTTTGATTTTTTCAGATTTTAGTGCGGAAACAATTCTGTCTGCACCGCCGTTTGTTATTGTTATACCTTCAAACTCTCTGAATCCCGGCTCATCTCGCATGCTTATACACATTGTATCTGTACTGATATTATTCTTTGCATAAAGCTTATTGCGTTCATGTACTGATGCATGAATATGACGATCTGAATAGGAAGGATAGTAATCTGAAATAACGAGTGTATTACTCTTTGTCAGCAGGGGAGTTTCTGTGCCGTTTTCAAGATTACCGCTTACAACTATTGCTGTAAATTCACGCAGTCCCCGACCTGTTACCTCCAGTGCAAGTGAGAATGTTTCGGCATCTTCGGGGATTTCTGCTGTTATAATTCTGTTGCAGATACCGCTGAATGTTGCGATTTTTTCTCCTGCAGAGTTATAGAAAATGCAGAATCCTTTTGAACTCAGGTCGCCGCCTGCACCGTAAAATACAACATCAATTTTACCTGTTGATTTAAAATCGAAAATATTTAGTTTCTGTTTAAAATGAATATACTCAATTTCGTTTACGGGAAGTGATGAAAGGACTTTGAATTTTCCTGCAAGGTAGCTTGTTTCAACAGTTTTGATTTTCTTGCTGACAGAATCATTCATTTCCTTTGCAGACAGACTGAAAATGTCTGTGTACATTGCTTTTTTCTTTATTATTTTTATTACACGTTCAATTTCATCAAGGGAAATACCCTTGTCTTCTATAAGAAGGTCATCAACTATTTCACATGAAGTGCCTTTGAAATCTGCACAATAGTTAAATTCATCAACAGCAAGGAAATTGCCCTTTATCTCCATTCCTGCCGCAAAGCCTTTCATTTCTTTTACGATTTCTGTCTTTGCGATACATCTTGTACTGTAAAGAATGCTGCAGGGTTTGTATGTACCTTCTTTTCCGTTAAGCAAAAACTGATTGTCGTTTTGTGTGTAGTAATGAAGTTTTCCGAAACCGTCCGCATCACTGTATCTTACGGAAAGAATAAGGTCGGTAAGATAATTTTCACCGTAGTAATCATCCGCAGAGAATGCTGCGACAAAATCCGTATCTGCAGGCACGGATGCTTCATTTATAAAGACAAGCTGTTTTTTGTCATATGTCTGACGCTTGAATGCTGCTGTGACATAGTCTTTATCTTCCGAAGTTTCTGCAGAAGAAACAACCGTAACGCAGGGCATCGGTTTTTTGAGGTTTTTGCGGAAAACTTTTTCTGTTATATAACCCAGTCTGTCTTCGCAGAGGTGATATTTCATAACTTCTCTGAGACCTGCAAGACGATATTTTCTGTACATTTCATCTGTTGCACAGAAACGGTCAAGTTTTGCAATCATTTCATTTGCATCATCGGTTGAAATTACAAGGTCACCAAGAATATTTTTAACACCCAATGAAAAGTTGCCTACAGTAACGGTGTTTGAAGCAAGAAGTTCATATCCTCTTCTTGCAAACATTGTCTGTGACTGACTGACGGTACATGTATTGATTCCGTAATTGTATCCTTTGTATGCGATGTGGATATCTTCGGGTTTGAGATTACCCATTATCATTTTATTATATCTTACAGGGAAAGCATACTGAGGATTTCCCGAGCCGTAATTACGGTCATAAATTTCCATACCATTGCGTTTTTCAATGGCGTTAGCAAAAGAATCAAAAACTCTTGAACGCTCTTTATATCTGTGGAAATATGTACCCGCATAGCAGAATTTATCTTTTCTGTTGTGGATTTCAATGGGATTGTGTACCATGGGCTGTGCTGAGAAAGTCAGGAAATAAACATTTTTGTGCTTTAATGTTCTTACATATCGTTCAATGCAGTCAATGTCCGTTGTGAAAACATAATCGGCACATGATGCAGCCGCCATGAATACATCAGTATGCACAGGGTCTTCCTTATTCCAGAAGATGACAGGAATGCCTTTTTCATGACAGTAATCTGTCATTTCATAAAGTTCTTTACTTCCTGTTGATACCTTCTTAAACCATGAGTCATTCTTACCGTGCCATGTTGATTCAAGGAAGAAAAGGTCAGGTTTGCATTCTTCAAGCTGATTAAACCAGTCATCAGATGTGATTTCAAAAAGTTCGCATTCACTCCTGAAATTACCCACTGTAAACGGATCCATTACTGCTGCGACCTTCATTTTGCTGAATTCTGTACAATCAGTTTCAAAGCCCTGTTTTACGTTGCTGGTAAAATCTATAGCATAGTTTTCCAGAATCTGTGCCAGTAATGACTTTGTGGCTTTCAATTTTCCAATCTGTTTATCTATTTTTTTAATATCCATAATCTGATTATCCCTTTATTCTGTGTTTTAGATCACGAAGATTTCTGTATAATTTAAACAAGATTTTGCCTATAGGATTTTTCTCTATTCTTGCGAATTTGTACTTGAGAGATGAATTTTCAGATTTGAGCGTATCAAGCTGAACTTCGTATCTTCTGAGTTCAACTTTTACAGAAGACAGAAGTGAAATCTGATTATTGATTTCCTTATAGCAGTCTTCAATTATGTTTACAAGGCGCAGATTTTCTTCTTCAAGTTCCTTGTTTTTTCTGAGCAGTTCTTCGTTTTCTGCTTTCAGCTGTAATAATTCTTTATCCATAGTAATCTTTTGTCACATCCATTACTTTTTTTTATATTTCTCAAGATCAGGAATAAACTTCTTTTGTTCACTGCTGAGCTTTGAATTAAAATCCTTTGAAAATTCACAGTAAGGTTTGATAATTTCTTCAGGAAGCCCTTCGCCAACCATTTTGCCGTAGTGGAGCCATGCAATTCTGTCACAGAAACTTGTCATCGATGAAACGGCATGGCTTACAAAAACGATAGTCTTGCCTTTCTTTTTGAATTCATCAACCTTTTTAAGACATTTTTCAGTAAAGCTTGAATCACCAACGGAAAGCGCTTCATCAATTATAAGTATATCGGGATCTATATTGACCGCAATTGCAAATCCCAGTCGTGAACGCATACCGCTTGAATATGTTTTTACGGGCTGATTTATATGAATGCCTACATCTGCAAAGTCAATGATTTCTTTTTCAAGTTCATCAATCTCTTTGTCTTTATACCCCATAAGAAGGCATTTAAATCTGATATTGTCAATGCCTGAAAGCTGTGAACGCATACCTGATCTTGCACAGAGCATGCTTACTTCACCTCTGACATCAATGGTACCTGATGTGGGGGTTGTGATTCCAGCAATTATACTTGCAAGTGTTGATTTTCCACTACCGTTGAGTCCGATAAGTCCCATGCATTCGCCTTTTTTCAATGTAAGGCTGATGTTGTCAAGAGCACGAAAAGTTGTAGTTTCGCTTTTTCCTAAAAAAAGACCTTTAAGCTTTGATGCTGTTGCTGTATAAAGAGGGTAGTCTTTTACAATGTTTTCGCATGTGACTACGATTTCCTGACTGAAATCGGTTATATTGTTGTCCATCAGGTTACCTCCTTACAGAAGATCTATAAATTTATGTCTTAATCTCATGTGCATAACACATCCGGCAATGAACATTGCAATTGAAATTACCCAGAATATAAGACCGGTTTCAATATTTTCCGATAATGTCCAGCCGTAAAGAATGGTGTCACGGTAACCATTCAGTATGTATGCAAAGGGATTTATCTTCATAAATATCATAAGAAACTTATTGTCATCCGCAGGTTTCCACATTACGGGAGAGATAAAAAACAGGAATCTCAACGCAGTATTTGAAAAATTGTGGAAGTCACGGAAGATAACATTTATTGATGATGAAATAAGGGCATAACCTGTTATGAAAAATGTTGCTGCAAAAATATAGTAGGGCAGAAGCCAGATGCTTGTACTGACAGTACATCCCGAACACAGCACAACAATAAAAACTATAACAAGTGAACACAAATGTGTTATAAGGTTTGAAGCAACGGTTTTTGTCGGGACTATCGAAAGGGGGAATTTCATTCTTTTTAGAACATCCACGAAACTTATAATCGAATTATCGGCACCAAGCATTGCCTGATTAATGTAATACCAGCAGATAATACCTATAACCAGCCACACAATATACGGAACACCGTGAATATCATTACCTCTTCTGAGGCCTATTGCAAAAACGAACCAATAAACAAAAACCTGAAGTGCCGGACTCAGAAAGTTCCAGAGAAATCCTAAAACAGTGCCTCCGTGCTGACTTTTGAGTTCATATTTTGCAAGACGGAATAATCTGACTTTATTTGTCCATATTTCGGATATTACAGTTCCTACCGAATTGAATATTTCCATAGCAACACCTTTTTTTTAACTTTTTATTATCAAACAACGTATAAATCTTCTATTTCTTCGATTTTTTATTATATCATTGAAAACACTTTTTGTCAACATAACCCATAAATTACAGCCTGTTTTCCGATACAGTTAAATTATAGTCTTTAGCATTATTCAATATTCGTAAACTGACATATGTTGATAAAATTAGATGTTGAATTGACTTTGCAATTATGTTAAAATAATAAAAACATAATAAAAAGGAAGAAAGTAAATGGATTATATATTTATTGCAGTTGCAATATTCATTGTAATTGCAATCATCATTACCGTTTCAGTTCTGAAGAAGAAAAAAAACGGTAAAGAGACAAACAACCAAACCGAAAAATATGAAGATTTTATAGTTCCCGAAAATACAGAAAAAGAAACAGAACCCGAGCAGAATGAAGAAGAGCCTGATTTTACTCCCGTTACATTCAGTGAAGATGTTTTTGTTTCTTTTGAAGGTATTTCAGACGAACTTGCAGATTCCATTGCCGAACACTCAATTATGTCTTCAGATACTTCTGCAATAAAACCCGATGCGCCGACCCGTATCAGATCAGATAACACACAGACGGTAAAACCTGCAAAACCTGCCGTTTCAACAACAGAATATCTTGAAAAGACAACTCTTATCACAAACGAAGAAGCACAAAGTGAAAATAATATTACAGATACAATAGCTTCATTTTTCAACGGAAAATACTACTTTGACGGTGAAATGATTTCAGGCGGAGAAAAAACACCGCTGGAACTTGCAATAAACAGCTCGGATTTTCAGCTGTTTTCCGAAATGGACGGAAAAGATATTTCAATTATGGCATACGAAGGTAAATATTATCTTCTGAATCCGGACACAAAAAAATATATCGAAATAACATCGTCTCTGCAGAAAATGATGGGTATTGATGCTTCAAAGTTCACATTTGAATTCAATAAAACAAATATAGAAGGTAAAAATCCTTCAGCAGTGACAAAAGCTCATTTCAACGGGCAGGATGCCGTATGCTATACATACAGAAACGAAACTGCTCATATGGATTTTATTGCCTCAGATAATGAAATAAAACAGATTATTCTTTATAATTCAGACGGCAATGTGGAAACTGTTCTTGCAGCAGACGAATTTTCAGCAGAAATTCCTGATGAAATGCTTAATTTTAAAGGTTATTCTAAGACAAACATGATATCATTCATGTCATCACTGATGTAATCGGAGGTAATAAAAATGGAAAACAATAATTTAAACAATACACCGGAAAATAATAACGTACATTTCAACACAGAAGAAAAAATTTCTATTGTTGAATCAGAACCCGCAAACGAAAGCGGCAAAAAGCTTCCTCTTATAATGGGTATAAGTGTTGTTCTTGTTGCACTGATTGCAGGTATTATAGTTTTTGTAATGCAGGCAATTGAAAAGAATGAACCTGAAAACTCAGGCGTTGTTGTAGAAGCATCAACTGATGAAGAAAATGTATTGGATGAATTTTATCAGCAGATTCTTGAAGAAAAAATTACAGATGTTGACGGCAATGAAATTTCAAGAGAAGAATACATAACACAGATTCAGCAGCAGATTCAGGAAGCTACAACAATTCTCACTCAGCAGGTTGGTGTTACAAGTCCTCATCAGATTATTATAAACTCAACATCTCCCGAAACAACTGTTGCAGCAAACTCAAATCCATCAGGCAATACAGAAGCAACAACTTCTCAGAAAACAGAAAACACAACAGAACAGAAAACAGAACCCGTAACTGCAAACAAACAGCAGACAGAAAAGGCAGAAGCTCAGATAAAGGCATTCCTTAACCGTTCATGCTATATTGAAGGCGCTCTTTATTCAGATAACACAGGTGATCCCCTGTCAATGGCATTTGACGGAGACAATTTCGAAGTACTTACAAACATTGACGGCACCGAAATTTCACTTATGAATCTTGACGGTGTTATGTATATGAAACGTCCTGCTCTTAACCAGTATGTTGAACTTACAGAATCTGTTCTGAGCACACTCGGTATGGATATAAACGAGTTCAACTTCGGTTTTGCAACAACCGATTATGATTCAATGAAATCAAAACTCCGCGGTGTTTACGATGCAACAATCAACGGCAACCCCGGTGTCTGCTACGAATATGAAACAACAGAACAGATTTTCAAATTCTACTCTGAAGACGGAAACCTCCGTCAGATAGAAATTTACGACCTCGACGGAAATCTTTACTCTCAGATAGCCATTACTTATTTTTCAGAATCAATCCCCGGCAATCAGATTACTCTCAAGGGATGTTCAAAAACAAGTTTCGGCACAATGTTTGCAGACTTACTGTAAAACAGGAGGAATAAAACATGATTTGTCCCAATTGCAAAAACGAAATTGATGATGATTCACGCTTTTGCAGACACTGCGGCGTTGAATTACTCGATGAAGAAGAAATAATTGACGAAAACGATGATCTTCAGAACGACTTTATCCCTGAAGAGCCCGAACCGGTAATAAAAAACACAAAAAACAAAAAGACACTCAAACTTCAGCTCATTGTTACAGCAGTTGTTATCGGTATTGTGGGTATTATTCTTGCAATCGTTATTCTCAGCTCCGGCACAGCAGGTTCAGGAAATGAAAAAGTGACAGATGCTGCAGGTGAAGTCGTACGTCCCGGATTCGGTACAACAGAAATTTCTGTTATGGATGAAGACGGAAATGTAAAAACGATAAAAACAGACCGTACTCTTGTAAAATTCGAAAACATTCTTTCCGAATACACAAAAGTTATGAACAAATTAAAATCTGACTCCCCTGCTTTTTCATTTATCAGATATCAGAATTTACCCGCAATAACAAGTTCAGAAACAACAACAGGAAATGCTTCTCTGGGCAACATTGTGGGAAACATTATAGGAAATACTGCTGATTTTGTTCTTCCCTTTATTGAAAATTACGTAACTTCAAAATCTGCAGCAACAAAAACTGATTATCCTGCAGGCAACTCAGATAAATTACCTCTGCCGAATAATTCATACGGTTGTCTTCTCACTGACAGCAGTAAAATCAAAAACGCATATTGCGAAATCGTTTCTGACGATATATACACTCTTGTAATTACTCTTAACGATGAGAGCAATCCCCCTGTTCTTTCTGCAGGTGCCACATCATCACAGAGTGCTATAAATTCTGTTTTTGACACATACGATGCGTTGTACCAGATTACTTCTGTAGCAGAACTTGCAATGAGCGAATGCAATTTCAAATACACAGATTGTACTGTCAGACTCACTTACAATAAAGATACTGAACATGTGGAATCAATAACAATGAAAATGAATATTGACATTGAAGCAAATGTTCTGAACCTTGTTCCGGTAAACGCAAGAATCGTTGATGTCTGCGAATTTACAGATTTTGTATACTAATATAAAGAAAATCCACGATTTAGCCGAGTGTTCGTAAGGACACTCGGCAGTTTTATTCGCCATACGGCGAGTGATATTGCTTCGCAGTTTTATTATGAGCTAAGCGAATAACAAGGTTCTGCCGCAGGCAGGTTCTTATTGTCCTTCGGACAGCTTCAGGCGAATAAAATAACACTGAAGCCGCAAGGCTTCAGTAACACTTTTTGATTCATCAAAAATATCACTGCAAATTTTAATTTGCAATATAACTTATACACACCGAAGAAAATTTTTTCAGACGGGCATTATTGCATTCAAAGCCTATAAACCCACTATGACACTTTCAAGCCGAAAGTGTCACTTTTTTTATACAAAAAAATCGGGAGGCACTTAATTACAAAGTGTCTCCCAATAATTTTCAACTGTCCTTAGCAATCCCGCTCATTAGCCGGTGGATTTTTTTATACTGTTATAGTCTGTTCTTTTTTGCCGTCGGAATCGGTAAAGATAACATCTGTTGACTCTTTTCTGAAGACGTAACCGACACCCATATAGTACCCCTTGCCGGGCTTGGAACCTACAATCATTGTGCAGGGCTGACCGAATGCATCGAGTTTGCCGCCGACAGGGTGTACGCCTGTTTTGTGCAGATGACCGCAAAGCATAAGGTCGGGAGCGATTTTTTCTTTAATCACCTTTGCCCAGTATGTGTATGTCTCTTCTTCAATATTGAAAGGCTCGGGATAACGCATTATAAAGGGATTGTGCACAACAATGAGTTTCTTCATTATTGTTTCATCCTTGTGGCAGGGACAATCGGCAACTTTTTCTATAAATTCTGTTTCTCTTTCACGGAAGGCGTGACAGCAGATTGTACCGCCGTATTCGGGGTTTGTATCGGGTTTGTCTTCACCGCAGTCAAGTGCAAGACCCCAGATGTTACCCACTCTGAAAGTGAAGAATGTGTTACCGTCTATTGTGGGGATATAGTCACCGAAAACTTCGGCATAACTTCCCCTGATGTCGTGATTTCCTCTTACAAAAACTGCGGGGATATTGCCGCCTGTGAGTCTGCCCACAATTTCATAAATACTGTTGAAATACTTTATTCTGCCGCAATCGTTTGGCACGTCACCGTTGAGAATAAGAAAATCAATATCACCAAAGACTTTTGCAGCTTTTACAGGCTCTTCCACTCTGTTGTGAGTGTCTGCGATGTGATAACATCTGATTTCGTCACCCTCAACAGGTCTGAAATCATAAGAATATTCCTGCACAGGCTTCATTTTGTTGAAATAAGCCTTTCTTCTGCCCCTGATTTCCTGATTATAAACGGTATATTTCTTTGCTTCGTCAAGTGCTTTCATGGGCACGGTGATTTTATGCACTCTTGAAAGTGAGCGCAGCACACCGTTTGATTCATCATAATAACATTTGTCGCCTATTTTTACCCACATGACTGATTCATTCTTTACAGGCACAAAAATCTGGTATGAATCACCTGCAGCAAAAACACAAGGGTTTGTCAACAACATAAAATCACCTTAATTATCAAAGCATTGCGTTGATTTCGTTTCTCTTTTCGATAAGCCACTTTTCGCAGTGGGGATATGTCTTTGAATCGATGGGCTTATCAAGGCCCTTTTCGAGAAGTTCGATTGTAGCTTCTCTGCCGATTTTCTTTTCGAGAAGTCTTAATGCTTCATAGTCCTGGATTGCATCGTGGAAAACTTTGAAACGCAGTGATGCATAAGCAGTGCCGTCGGGTGCGGGATAAAGCACAAATGAGTCACCTGCGGGGAATTTGCCGCCTGCGTCTGTTACTTCAAAGGGATTGATATGCTCTTTTGAATACTGTGTATTGTAGAAGTTGAGACCCCAGTTAAGGAAGCCCTTTACATCGTACTTATACATGATAAAGCCGAGGATTCTGTTACGCAGTGAGGGCATGCCGATGAATCTGTTGGGCATATTCTTGTTGCAGGGTGAACAGCAGTAGTATGTCCACAGCTCGGGCACTTTGCCTGCGAAATCTTCAATATCCATAATACTGGGAACGGGATTTTTAACAAGACCGTTCTTGAAGAATATAAATGATGAAAGCGCATCGATGCTCTTGAACTCGCCGAAAAGCTCGTTCATAATCTTTGCAGACTTTTTATATTTGAAATAGTCTGTTGTTGAAGGTTCATCTGATGTGTGGAACATGACCTTTTCACGGATGCCCTGTTCATCGATGAAAGCGATAAGAGCTTTTGCAAACTGACGGAGAAATTCTGTGTATCTCTTGCCGTGAGCATTTGTCTCCCAGCCGAAAATTCTCTTGTAGCCGTCTGTTGTTTCAGCCATAATCTTGGGTGCGTGTGTTGCGCCCCACTGTGTGAAGAGATGTGAAAACTCAATATATTTCATGCCGCATGAGAATGCAAGGTCAATCCATCTTTTGAGTTTATCAAAACCGAATGTGTACTGATAGTTGTGTCTCTTTACGTCAACAAGCTGTACTGTTGTTCTTTCACCGCCTACAGCTGTATCGAGGGGAGGAGTAAACAAGGGAGTGAGAATAAAGTTGATGCCGTGAGCATTAGCCTGCTTCATGAAATTCTCAATATACATCCAGTGTTCTTCGCTCCATACGGGAACATTATAAAAGTCTGCAAGACAATCTGAATGGAACCAGTTTGTGCATGTAAGAGTCTGTTCGTTAAGCTCTGTTTCTGCAACTTTCACATCAAGAGTGATTGTCTTCTCTTCGTCTTCTGCCCTGAGTGTGACAGAAACTGACTTTTCAGAAGCACCTGTGTATTCACACCAGAGAGATGTATAGTCGTTTTCGGGCACTTCAAGTTCACCCTCTATGGGGATAAGAACATCGGGATAGTATCCCTTCATTGCATTGCGAAGAAAATAATCATCATGTTCGTCACCTGCGATGTGCTCTGCAGGTACAGAAAGAACTTTGTAGAATGCAAGTGCTGCACAGTCTGATGCAAAAGCAACTTTAACAGCCTTTTCACTCTTTATAACAATCTGGAATGATATTTTTTCGTTTTTAAGACAGTTCAGGCTGTCAATTTCGTAGTCGCCACAGATTTCGTTGGGGAAAACTTTTGCAAGCGATGATACTACTCTGATATCCATATCAATTCTCCTTCTTGAATCCCTTCATCTTGTTAAGGATAATCATGGGTATAAGAATAAATGCTGCAACAACTGCTGCGTAGCCGAACATACTTGTTGAGGGAACGAGCTTTTCTACACCATATTCAACGATTGTGATGTTTGATGTACGGCATGCAAGGTCACCGAGGGCGGGACCGATAATCATGGGAAGAAGAACAACGAATATCATTCTGATACCCTGGAAAAGACCGACTTTATCTTCGGGAATGAAGTCACGCATTGTTGCAGTGAGCTGAATCTGAATAACAACATAACCTACAAGTGTGGGTGCAATACCGAGAAGCACAACGATGATGCTTGTTGATGTTGAAAGAATAATAAGACCGATAATGAAAAGTGCAATTGTGCAAAGATATGTTACAAATCTGTTTTTGTCTGATGCCTTGAGCATACCTATAACACCTGTAGCAAGCATTGCAACAGCAATAACTGCAACGATGATTGTCTTTGTGTCAAACACTGCACCGGGAATGATGACATTGCCCAGGTAAACGAAAAGGTAGGGGAAGAAAACCTGGATTGCAATGTTATAGATGCTTAACGCTGCAAGAACAAGATAGAGTTTTGAATTAGCTTTGATAACTGAAGGTCTGAAACCGTAGAAAAGGTCTGCCCAGTAATTTGAGTTTGTTTTTTCACCTTTGATCTGTGGCTCTTCAAGGGCAAAAAGACCTATAACGCCGCAGAGTGTAACAATAAGACCGAGACCGATGAAAAATACTGTGTAAGAAATTGTGCCTGACTGTGCAAGGCTGCCTGCGCCCATAACTGCAAGCATAGAGAAAAGACCTACAAACATGAGTGCTGTTTCAACACCGGGTCTTACAAGGGGATTGGTAACGTCGTTGAGCCATGAATTGAATGCGGAGTCGTTACTTGTTGAACCCATGAATGTCATAAACATATCCATGATGATAACAACCCATACAGTAACTGCAAGAATCTTAACTTCATCTGAAAGACCAAAAACTTTTGCAACACTTTCTTTAGAAATAAAACCGAAAGCTGCAGTAATAATACCCCAGATAATGTAACCGAAAGAAATAAATACTTTACGTTTTTTCATTTTTTCACTGAGTGTACCCATAATGAATGTTGTAACAACTGCTGTGATAGCTGACAATGCAACCATACGGCTGATTGCTGTTGTGGGTGCCATTACATTAGCCATTGCATTTGCAGATGCACCGCCGTAAATTGTGTCGTAGAGGAAAGTGTTGAAATACATGTTTTCCATGTTCCATGCAACACCGCCCATGAAACTGAAAAGCACTATGTTGAACCATATGCGCTTAGAAAGTTTTTTGTTTTCCATACTTATTCTTCCTTTCGGATATTTTTACACTTTATAATAACATATATTATGTTTTTTTGTAAATAGTTTTACAAATAAAAAAGGGGACTTTTGAAGTCCCCTTTTTCTGTTTTATTTTGTAAAGTATACAAAGTGTGAATATTCGATAACGTCAGTTCTTGTTGCAGTTGCAGGTCCGTTTTTACCCTTGATTGCAATTCCAAGAATCTTACCTGTCATTTCGAAATCATAATTCATTGTAACTGACATTGAAGAAATTCTGTGTGACTTAACATCTACACGCATTTCAAGTGTACAGTCTCTGTATGTCATGCTGCCGTTGATTTCATCATTGAACCAATACTTGTCCTTTACAGCATTTGTAAAGTGTGCCATGCTTTCAACGGGGAACATTTTTGAAGTAAATGTATCACCATCAACGTCATACATATTTACTTTTTCATCTTCAAGAACAAGCTTAAGAATGTAGTAGCCTTCATCAAGAACGCACTTAGCTTCTTTTACTTTACCGCCGTCAAGAAGAGAAATTGCATAGAGATTATCATAAGATTCCTGTGAATCCTGATTATATGTTACAGTCTGAGCTGACTTTTCAGGTGTAAGCTCATTTTTGAACTTATTGATATATGTCTTTGTGTTTGTATTAACGTCAGATGCAGTAATTTCCTGATATGCAAATTTTGAATATGCACAGCGGTAAGCCTTAGCAATTGCAACTGCATTTGCTGCTTCAAAAAGAATTTCGTAATTTGATCTGGGCATTGAAAGAAGTTCTTCTGCAGAATATTCATCAAGCTCAGCAGAAACTCTGAGGATAAGTCTTGCATCTGTTGCTGTGATTTCACTGTCACCGGAAATATCAGCAATTTCTTTGATTTCTGTATTTATAACGGGATTTTCAAGACCTGCTGAAATACGAAGAACATATCTTGCATCTGATGCAGTAGTTACACCGTCTCTGTCCACATCACCGGGAAGGGGTGCATATGTAAAATCAAAACCGTTTTCCTGACAGTATTTATCTGCTTCTGATCCCTCAAAAACAACAAATTCGGGATAAACCTTGCTTAATGAATCATAAAGGTAGAAACATTCATCAGAAAAGAGTTCAATTGTTGCGGGAACTTTGATTTTGTATGCAATTGTATCGTTTTTACTTTCAGAATAGAAAGCTTCTTCTGCAACAGCAGTGAAAACGTTGGGGATTACAACATATGAATCAGGTCCCTTATATTTTACAAGAGTTGTGCCGATTGTAACAAAACCTGAAGGGAAGTTTTCAATCCAGGGAGTACCCTTGAATGCATTTCTTTCAATATCAATTGAAGTAACACCGTTACCTGCAACAACTTTTTCAAGAGATGAACAGCCTTCAAAAGCACTTTCGCCTATAGCTTTAAGTTCTTTTTCAATATAAACAGCTGTAATCTGCTTATTGTTTTTGAAAGCACCTGCAGCGATTTCATTACAGTTATAAGGAATTGTGATAATTGAATCATCACCCTTGTAGCTTACAAGAGTAGTACCGCTGATTATATAATCCTGTTTGTGGTCTTCATACCAATTTTCTGTATCCAAATTACCTTCAGAATCATAAACAGGCTGATCGGGATCCGGTTCAGGCTGTTTGTATTCAACAGAAATTTTGTTAACACAACCGTAAAAAGCATCTTCATCAACGTAAACAACTGTTTCCGGAATATAGACGCCCTTAAGATCAGATAAGTTATCAAAAGTATGTTCTGCAATTCCTGTTACAACATAGTCATCAATCATATCGGGAATTTCAACATAACCGTCTTCGGGAACTGTGCCCTTGAATGCAGTTACATAAATTGATGTCTGTTCTTCGTCAACAAAGAAATATGAGAAGGAATAATCACTTGCTGATACTGAAACTGTAACAATACTTATAAGCATTATAACAGAAAGTACCAATGCTACGGTTCTTTTTATGATTTTCATAAGAAGACCTCCAAAGTTTTTTTATTTTCGTGATAAAATTTTATAATATTAAAAAAATTATAAACTAAAATGATGAATCTGTCAATAAATGATGAAAACAAAATTCAAAAATGATAAATTTTACAATTTATACACCTGAATATGATGCAAAACCGCCGTCTACGGGAAGAATTACACCTGTAATGAAACCTGAATATGTTTCATCAGCAAGGAAAAGAAGTGAACCTGTAAGATCCTCTGTTTTTCCGAATCTTCCGAGAGGTGTATGACCAATGATTTTCTCACTTCTTGCAGAAAGTGAACCGTCTTCATTATAAAGAAGAGCTTTATTCTGGTTTGTTGAGAAAAATCCGGGTGCAATTGCGTTTACTCTGATTCCTACATCTGAGAAATGAACAGCCATGAACTGAGTGAAGTTTGAAACTGCTGCTTTAGCTGCAGAATATGCGGGAATCTTTGTAAGAGGTCTGAATGCATTCATTGATGAAACATTGATGATTGTTGCATTCTGCTTACCTACCATATCAATAGCAAAAGCCTGAGTTGTAAGAAGAGTACCGAGGAAATTAAGGTTGAAAACAAACTCTATACCCTTGGGGTCAAGGTCGAAGAATGTCTTAACGCCTTCTGCCTTTTCTGCAATATCACAAAGCTCAAGTTTTTCCTTTGATGTTGTGCCCTTGGGATTGTTTCCGCCTGCACCGTTTACAAGAATATCGCATGTGCCGAAAGTTGCATTTACAACATCTCTTGCAGCATCAAGACTTTCCTTTTCAAGAACATTACATGCAATACCGATTGCAGTACCGCCTGCTGCAGTGATTTCATCTGCAACAGC